>NZ_JBHYGG010000045.1:0-19613 GCF_051859125.1 Gemmata sp. | reverse complement strand
TCAAAGCTACACCGAACTGAACACAGTTCCCACCAACTTTCGCGACGCATACCCACTCTGATCCCGTTCCCATCTGAAGTGTTGATGCACGGGCGGAGGTCGGGTAGACTCTTCTCACCCGCCCCGGTGCGCCCGCCCCGCCACGGCTCCCGACCACGCTGCGTCCCCTGCCAGGGACCGGAAGTTCCGATGCCCCACACCCGGCTCCCGCTCCCGGCCGCTCTCGCCGCGCTCCTCACGCTCACCGCCCCCGCACTCGCCGCCCCGCCAACGGACGCCGAGTTCGACAAGGCGGTCGTCCCGTTCTTCGCCGCGTACTGCGACCGGTGCCACGACGCCAAGACGCAGAAGGGCGAGTTCCGCCTCGACGCGCTCTCCCGCGACTTCGCCACCGGCCCGTCCACGATGAAGTGGATGGAGGTCATCGAGCGGATGAACACCGGCGAGATGCCGCCGAAGACCGCCAAGCAGCCGAAGGCCGACGAGGCGGCCCGCGTGGTCGAGGCCATTACCGGCAAGCTCCGCGAGGGCGAGGCGGCCCGGCTCGCGAAGCGCGAGAAGGTGTCGTTCCACCGGCTGACCCGCGAGGAGTACGCCAACACCGTCCGCGACCTCCTCGGCGTCACGTTCGACGCCACCGACCCGAACGGCCTCTCGGACGACCCCGAGTGGCACGGGTTCGAGCGGATCGGCAGCGTGCTGTCGCTGTCCCCGTCGCACGTCGAGAAGTACATGGCCGCGGCCGAGGCGGTGCTGGCCGAAGCGATGCCCGACAAGGCACCCGTGCCGATCAGCAAGAAGAGGGACGCCATCGACCTCCGCGGCGGCCCGGACCGGGCGGCGCTGGCGGCCCAGGGGCTCGCCGACAAGGTCCGCGTCGACCTGTGGCCGGGGCACGACCTGCAGGGCGGCCGCGTCGGGCCGGGGGTCGCGCTGCCCGCACCGGGGTACTACAAGGTCCGCGTCACGCTCAGCGGCCTGAAGCCGGCCGGCGGCCGCGCCCCGCACCTCGCGTTCTACGCCGTGAACCTCGACCGGATGCTCCACGAGCAGGACGTGGTCGCCCCCGAGGACAAGCCGACCACCGTGGAGTTCACGACCCACCTGCCCGCCGGGAACCACAACTTCCGCATGTCGAACGACGTGCCCGGGCCGTCGAACCTGCCGCGGTCGGGCCGCTCGGACCCGCGCCGCCCGTTCTTCAGCATCAAGGACGGCCGCCGCCCGTGGCAGCTCAAGCTCACCGACGAGGCCGGCGAGCCGATCGTGCCGTTCCTCATCGTGGACTCGGTCGAGTGGGAGGGCCCGCTCGTCGAGCCGGGGCCGACGTTCGCCCAGCGCGAGTACACGCCGCAGGACAAGGCGAACCCCGCACAGCTCCGCGAGTCGCTGACGAAGTTCGCCGGGCGCGCGTTCCGCCGCCCGGTCGCCCCGGCCGAGGTCGAGCGGTTCGCGAAGCTCGTCGAGGGCGAGGTGAAGAGCGGCGAGAAGTTCGACGCGGCGTTCAAGACCGGCCTCGTCGCGGTGATGTGCTCGAAGGACTTCCTCTACCTCGTCGAAGGTGCCCCCGACCGAACCAAACTCACGCCGTTCGAACTCGCGTCGCGGCTGTCGTACTTCCTCTGGAGCACGACGCCCGATGAGGAACTGTTCCGCACCGCGAAGGACGGCTCGCTGAGCAGGCCCGACGTGCTGAAGGCGCAGGTCGCCCGGATGCTCCGCGACCCGAAGGCGGCCCGGTTCGCCGAGGCGTTCCCGCGGCAGTGGCTGCAACTGCGCATGGTCGGCATGTTCCCGCCCGACAAGAAGCTGTACCCAGACTACGACGACTACCTCCAGAAGAGCATGATCGGCGAGACGACCGGGTACTTCCGCGAGGTGCTCGACAAGAACCTGAGCCTCCGCGAGTTCCTCGACTCCGACTGGACCGTGCTCAACGCCCGCCTCGCCGAGCACTACGGCATCGCCGGCGTGACCGGGGACAGGTTCCAGCGCGTCAGCCTCAAGCCCGGCGACCACCGCGGCGGGCTGCTGACGCAGGCGGCGGTGCTGTCGCTCACGTCCGACGGCACCCGGCACCGGCCGGTCCACCGCGGGAAGTGGGTGCTGGAGTCGATCCTCGGGAAGTCGCCCCCGCCCCCGCCGGCGAACGTGAAGCCGATCGAGCCGACGCCGGCGACGCAGCCCAAGGCGACGATCCGCATGAAGCTCGACGCGCACCGCAACGACCCGAACTGCGCCGCGTGCCACAAGAAGATCGACCCGCTCGGCCTCGCGTTCGACAACTACGACGCCATCGGCCGGTGGCGCACGGAGGAGGTCGCCAACGACGGGGCCGGCGACAACCCGAAGGTCGACGCGAGCGGCGAACTGGCCGACGGCCGCACGTTCGCCGACCCCGCCGCGTTCAAGAAGCTCCTCGTTGCGGACCTGGACAAGTTCAACGCCGCGTTCGTCGAGAAGCTCGCGACGTTCGCCATCCGCCGCACCACCAGCCTCGCCGATCATGCCGAACTCGCGAAGATCGCCGCGAAGGGCAAGGCGGCCGACTACAAACTTGCCGACACGATCGAAGCGCTGGTGCTATCGGATTTGTTCCAGCACAGGTAAGCGCGAAAGCCCACGACCACCCACCCCACGGACCCTCCGATGAGCACCATTCTCGGCCTGAAGCGGCTCGACCGCCGGCACTTCCTCCGCGGGGCGGGGGCGGCGGTCGCGCTGCCGCTCTTGAACTGCATGGCCCCACTGCGGGCGGCCGACGCGGTCACCAAGCCGCGGCGGGCCGCGTTCGTGTACATCCCCAACGGCGTGAACGTGCTGACGTGGCAGATCACCAAGCCGGGGGCCGACTACGAGTTCAGCGAGCCGCTCAAGGCGCTGGAGAAGCACCGGGCGGTCGTGACGCCGATCAGCGGGCTCCACCACCCGCACGGGCTCGGCCAGGCCCACGAGTGCGCGAAGATCTGGCTCACCGGCGCGAAGGTGAGCCAGGAGGGCGGCGCGTTCCGCAACACCGTGTCGTGCGACCAGCTCATGGCCGAGGTCACGGCCCCGCACACGCGGTTCGGCTCGCTCGAACTGTCCATCTCCCGCGGCGACACCACCCTCGGCTGGTCCCGCGACGGCGTGCCGCTGCCCGCCGAGGACAACCCCCGCACCGTGTTCAACCGCCTGTTCGGGGCCGAGCCGGGCGGCATCGACGTGCAGCGCCGCCGCCTCAACCGGCGGCACAGCGTCCTCGACGCGGTCCTGTCCGACGCCAAGACGTTCCGCACGAACCTCGGCGGCGAGGACCGCAACAAGCTCGACGAGTACCTCCACGCGGTCCGCGACGTCGAGGTCCGCACCGAGCGGCTCGACGCCTGGCTGAACGTGCCGAAGCCGACCGTCGACAAGGCGACCGGCGAGAAGCTGACGCGGAACGTGTCGAAGGCCGAGGCCGGCGAGTACTACCGCACGATGTACGACCTCATCGTGCTGACGCTCCGCACCGACATGACCCGCGTGGTCACGTACATGAGCGGCAGCGAGAGCAACGGGCTTGCGATCCCCGAGATCGGCATCCCGCAGACGCGGCACGAGCTGTCGCACCACAACGGCGACCCCGAGCAGATGGCTCGGCTGTCCCGCAGCGACGCCTTCATCGCCGAGCAGTTCGCGTACTTCCTCGACCAACTCGCCGCGGTCAAGGAGGGCGACGGCACGCTCCTCGACCAGACGATGGTGCTGTTCGGCAGCGGCATGAGCTACGGCCACAGCCACGGGAACGCGAACCTGCCGCTCGTGCTGGCCGGCGGCAAAGCGATGGGCTTCAAGCACGGCAAGCACCTGGACTTCAACCTGCCGAAGATCAAGAAGTACGACCTCGCCACGCCCGGCTCGCACTACGGTGTCTGTTCTCGGCCGGTGGACGAGAAGGCGCGGCTGGCGAACCTGCTGGTCACGATGGCCCAGAAGATGGGCGTCGAGACCGAGAAGTTCGCCGACAGCACCGCCCCGCTCACCGAAGTGCTCGCCTGAGAACATTGAGCCGCGGATGAGCACAGATGAGACACGGATAGGACAGAGCCGAACTGAGCCGCACGATCGAAGACAGCTGAAGGCACGATCCGTCAGAAGAATTGATTTCAAACACTACCTTCTGACTCGATCGTGTCACGATCGCCTTCAATCGTGCGGCTCCTACTTGGCTCTGATCCGTGGTTCATCTGTGCTCATCCGTGGCTCACTTTTTGATCCGCACTCCCGGAAGCTCCCATGTCTCGCCTGATCGCGCTCTCGCTGATCCTGACCGCATCGCACACCGGTCTCGCGGCGGAGCCGCCGTTCCGCACCGACGGCGGCGACGAGAAGCTCCCGTGGTTCCAGCTCAGGCCCGCCGAGTTCCCGCCGGAGGGGTCGTGGCACGCGGTCTCGGGGGAGCTCATCGCGATCGACCACGTCAACCGCACCGGGACGATCCGCCCCGACCGCGACGACACCCAGCGCCGCGGCGACTGGGACATCGCGCGGCCGTTCGTGCTGCTCCCGTTCGGCTCGCTGAGCTACCACGGCGCTCCGGCCGAGCTGCGCGACGTCCCCATCGGCACGCACCTGCACGGCCGGTTCTACGCCGACCCGTTACAGGCCCCGGCGAAGAAGGGGCAGCAACCGCCGCCCGCCACGTTCACCCGCGTGCTGAAGTTCGAGGACGACTTCAGCCACAACGCGCGGCTCGGCCGCGCCTGGCGGGTGGACGCGGTGCAGCCCGACGCGGGCACGCTCACCGTCACTGGCGTCGACAAGGACGGCAAAGCCGATGCGAAGCCGACGGTGTTCAAGGTCGGCCCGGTCACGCGGGTCTGGAAGGGAAAGGGCTTCGGCACACTGGCCGACGTCGAAGCGGGGCAAACGGTGCAATTGAACCTGACCGTCTGCACGCTAAAGGGGCCTGGCCGCGTCACCGACGTCTGGATCGACGCCGACAGTCGCGCTGCCGCGACCGCCCGGCAGGTCGAGGTTCACCGCCTGTACCAGCGGGAGCACGGGCTCGCCGGCTGGGTCACCGCGGTGGACAACAAGAAGGGCACCGTCGAGGTGCTCGTGTTTGGCGGGTTCGACCCGAAACTCGTGGACTCCTTCGCGGTCGGCGTGCCGGTCGCGGCGGCGGTGGCCGAGGACTCGCTCCGCACCTGGGACCAGATCAACGACGTGAAGCGCGGCCCGATCCTGGCCGTGGACCGCGGGGCCGCCGGGCCGGGGAGCAGCGGCGTGCGGGTGCAGTTCAAGCCGTCGAACCTCCTCGAAGGGTACCGCCCCGGCCGCGTCGTCCGCCTGTTCCCGGGCGACTGGAAGGTGGACGACCTGCCCCGCGAGGAGCGGCTCTACCCGTAACCGACTCCCGCGACCTTCGCCCCCGCAGGACCACGCAATGACGGCACCCACCGGCTCCCGGCGCACGTTCCTGAAGTCGTCCCTCGCACTCGCGGGTGCGGCTCCTGCCCTCGGCGCTGCAAACGCGCACGCAAAGGCGGGTGGGCCGCTGATCGCCTACGTCGGCACGTTCAGTTCGCCGCTCCGGGACACCCTCCCGACCCAGGTGGACCTGCCGCCCGGGAACGGCCGCGGCATCCACCGGTTCACGGTCAACCGCGACACCGGGGCGATGACGCAGGTCGGCACCCACGAGATGGGCACGAGCCCGAGTTGCCTGGCCGTGAACGCTGCCGGCACCCGACTCTATTCCGCGAACGAGACCGACCGAGTCGGGCCCGAGAAGGTGGGGACCGTCAGCGCGTTCGCCGTCGACCGCACCGACGGCTCACTGAAGCTGCTCAACACGGTGCCCTCGGGCGGGGCCGGACCCACCTACGTCAGCGTCCACCCGTCCGGAAAGTTCGTGCTCGTGGCGAACTACTTCGGCGGCTCGGTCGCGGTGCTCCCGATTGTCGAGGACGGGAAACTTGGCACCGCGACCGACGTGAAGACCGACGCCGGCAAGATCGGCCCGACCAGGGCACCAAACGCGCCGAAGGGGAGCTTCGCCTTCAGCGGCCACGACCGCACGCACGCCCACATGATCCAGGCCGACCCGAGCGGCCGGTTCGTGTTGCACGTCGACCTCGGGCTCGACGCGATATTCGTCTGGAAGTTCGACGAGGCGAAGGGCACGCTGACCGCCAACGACCCGGCGTCAGTGTCGCTCCCGCCCGGCGACGGCCCGCGGCACTTCCACTTCCACCCCAACGGCCGCTGGCTCTACTCCGTGCAGGAGGAGGGTTCGACCGTGGTGCTCTTCGACTACGACGGCGAGAAGGGCGGGCTGAAGGCCCGGCAGACGGTCTCGACGCTGCCGACCGGGTTCGCGGGCAGCAACTTCTGCTCCGAGATCCTCGGCTCCGCGGACGGGAAGTTCGTGTACGTCGGGAACCGGCTCCACGACAGCATCGGCATCCTGTCTGTTGGCGCGACGGGCGAATTGACGCTCGTGGGCGAGGAGTGGACCCGGGGGAACTACCCGCGGAGCTTCACGTTCGACCCGACCGGAACGTTCCTGTACTGCTGCAACCAGCGGGCGGACCACGTCACCGTGTTCCGGGCGGACCGCAAGACGGGCGGCCTCGCGTTCACGGGCCACTACGCCCCCGTCGGCAACCCGTCCCACGTCGCGTTTCTCGATTTGAAGTAGCGGGGCGGGCCGCTCCGGCCCGGGCGCTACGGCGGGACCGGCAGCGACCGCAGGATCCGGCCGAGTTCCTCCATGTCCACCGGTTTGACCAGGTGGTGGTCGAACCCGGCCTCGCCGGTCTTGCGGCGGTCCTCGTCCCGCCCGTACCCCGTCATCGCGATGAGGGTCGCGGACCGCAGGTCGGGGTTCTGTCGGATCCGCCGCGCCACCTCGTACCCGTCGAGGTGGGGGAGGCCGATGTCGAGGAGGATGACCTCCGGCCCCTGGTCGCGGGCCGCCGCCAGGGCGGCCGGCCCGTCGTGGGCGGTCCGCACGTCGTGGCCGAACAGGGCGAGGAGTTCGGCCATGCTCTCGGCCGAGTCGACGTTGTCGTCCACGATGAGGAGGCGGCGGTGGGCGGCCCGCGCGGGCTCCGGGGCGGGCCCCCGCTCGGGGCCCCCCGCCCCCGCGGGCAGGGCGGGCAGCCGCACCACGAACTCGCTCCCCCGTCCCGGCCCCTCGCTCGCCGCCCGCACGGTCCCGCCGTGCATCTCGACGAGCCGCCGGGCCAGCGTCAGCCCGATCCCCAGCCCGCCCTGCGACCGGTCGATGGTGCGGCTCTCCTGGGTGAACAGGTCGAACACCCGGGTCAGCATCTCCTGGGAGAGCCCGATGCCCGTGTCGCGAACGCTCACCGTGGCCTCGCCCCGCTCGCGCCCGGCGGCGACCCGGATGCGGCCGCCGTCCTCGGTGTACTTCGCGGCGTTGGTCAGGATGTTGCCCAGGGCCTGCGTGAGGCGCGTCGGGTCGGCCTCGACCAGCACCGGTTCGGCCGGGAGCGAGACCCGGAGGTCGTGCCGGCGGGCCTCGATGAGGGGGCGGGCGGTCTCGACTGCGGCCCCGACGAGGTCCGCCAGGTCGATCCGCACCTTCCGGAGTTCGACCTTCCCCCGGGTGATCCGCGAGACGTCGAGAAGGTCGTCGACGAGGTGGGCCATGTGGCCGACCTGCCGGGTCAGGAGGTCGGCCAGGCGAACGACGGCGGGGTCGCCGGCCCGCGTGGCCCGGAGCACGTGCACCGCGTTGCGTACGGGGGCGAGGGGGTTGCGGAGCTCGTGGGCCAGCATCGCGAGGAACTCGTCCTTCCGGCGGTCCGCCTCGGCGAGTGCCTCGGCCCGCACCCGCAGCTCCCCCTCCAGCAGCTTCCGCTCGGCCGCGGTGCCCACGATGTCCGCCAGCGCGCGGGCGAACTGCACCTCGTCCGGGGTGAACCGGCGGGCCGCCCGGGCGTAGACCGCGAGCAACCCGAACGGCGTCGCCCCCCGGCCGGGGATGCGGACGACCAGCCCCGAGGTCACGCCGCGTGCGGCGAGGTGGGCGTCCGGGCTCGCCTCGGAGCCCAGCACCACGACCTCGGCGTCGCGGTCCAGGAGGCCCCGCGCCGCCGGCTCGGGGGCGTTCGGCCCCCACCCCGCACCCGCGAGCGCAGCCCAGGTTCCGTCGCCCCGCAGTTCGAGCGCCTCGGCGAAGTCGGCCCCGACCGTCTCGGCGACGTGGCCGACCGCGGCGCGGCACACGGCGCCGATGTCGTGCCCGGCCAGGGCGGAGCGGGCCGAGAGCGCGAGCGCCGCCTGCTGGCGGCTCCGGTTCTGGAGGTCGGCCTCGCGGGCGACCCGCTCGGTCGCGTCCTCGACGATCGTCAGCGTCCCCTCGACGACGCTCCCGGCCACCAGGGGCACGACGCGGACCGACTGCTGCATCCGGCCCCCGTCGGTCCCCGGCGACGGGAGGGGCAGGACGTACCTGTGGAGCCGCTGGGAGAGGATCGCGGTCTGGCCGGCGAGGGCCTGCCGGTAGTACCGGTCGAGCCCCCGCGCCTCGAGTTCGGGGAACAGGTCGTACAGGCGGCGGCCGATGGCGGCGTCGGTCGGGATCCCGCTCCGGAGGGCGAGCCAGCGGTTCCAACCGGTGACGGTCAGGTCCGCGTCGGTCGCGACGAGCCCCCAGTCGCCGATGGCGTCGAGTTGGCCGAACAGAACACGCGAAAGGCCCATCAGTCCCCCCGGCGGGCGGCGGGCCGCCCGCCCCGTTTCAGGCCCGGGTCGCCCGCTCGGCCCACCCCTCGATCGCCGCCACGAACAGGTCCAGGGAGGTCACGCCCAGCACGAGGACCATGCACCCGGTCACCTCGCTCCCCCGGACCCGGAACCGCGCGCCGATGAGCAGCGCGTGGCGGATCTCGTCGGCCCCGATCAGGAGGGAGTCGATCATCGAGCCGAGCGAGTCCAGGTGCAGCCGGGGGACGGCGAACGTGAACCGGACCTCGAGCAGGTCCCCGAACACGCCGAGGCACGCGTTCAGGAGGATGTTGCCGACCTCGGCGAGGACCTCGCGCGCCGACTCCCCCATCTGCGTGGTCGGTGCGCCGGCCTCGGCCAGCAGGGACACGAGCCGGGTCGCGCCGTCGATGTCCAGGAGCAGGAACGCGTCCCCGGACACCGGGCCCCCGAAGATCTGGTGGACGGTCGCGACCTCCCCGTGGACGAACTGCCCGAGGGCCGGGATGAGGTCGGCGATCGCGTGCGCGGACACCTCGGGCACCGTGAGCTCGACCCGGTTCCCGGTCAACTCGGAGAGGGCCGCCGCGGTCCGCGAGAACGCGATGTTCACCAACTCGGTGACGGCGTCCTTCTGGCTCTCGGAGAGGGTCACTTGGCGCCCCCCTGCCCGGCCAGCGCGGCGGCCACCGCCCGCAGGGTCGAGACCCCATCGAACGGCTTGGGCACGAACCCCGCCGCGCCGCCCTCGTCGGCCAGGACCCGGGTGGACGTCTGGACGTCGGCGGTGGCCATCACGACCACGGCCGCGGGGTCCAGCGTCCGCAACTGGCGGAGCACCTCGAGCCCGTTGAGGTCGGCCATCGTGACGTCGAGGAGGACGAGGTCCGGCCGGTCGAGGGAGTACCGCTCCAGGGCGGTGAGCCCGTCGGCCGCCTCGGTGACCGCGTGCCCGGCCCCCTCGAGGATGCGGCGTGACACGCGCCGGGAGAGGGCGGAATCGTCCACGACCAGGATGTTGGCCATCACAGTGCTCCGAGAATCGATTCTGCCATTTTATCGAGCGGCACGACCCGGTCGCTCAGCCCGGCCTCGACCACGGACCGCGGCATCCCGTACACGACGCAGGTGTCTTCCGCCTCGGTGAAGACGCGGCCGCCCTGGGCCTTGATCCACGCCGCCCCCTGGGTGCCGTCCGACCCCATTCCCGTGAGGACGACGGCGAGGGTCCGCTCGCCGAACACGTCGGCCGCCGTCCGGAACAGGACGTCCGCGGCCGGCCGGTGCGGGGTGTCCATCGGCAGGATGCCGAGGCGGGCGACGGCCCGGCCGTCGGCCCCGCGGGCGCAGGACAAATGATAGCCGGCCGGGGCCAGGAGGGCCAAGCCGGGGCGGAAAACGTCGCCGTCCCGGGCCTCGGCGACCGCCACCCGCGACACCTCGCCGAGGCTCCGGGCGAACAGCTCGGTGTACCCGACCGGCATGTGCAGGACCATCGCGATCGGCACCGGGAAGTCGGCCGGGAGTTGCGGGATCAGCCGCTTGAGCGCGTGCGGCCCGCCCGTCGAGACGCCGATCACGAGCACGTCGGTCCGCACCGGGCGGGGCGTCGGCACCGGCCCCCGCGGGGCCGCGGCCGGGCCGCCGGGGCGGACCCGCGCCGCGGCCACCGCCTTGACCGTCGCGACCAGGTCGTCGGCGATGCCGAACACCTTCTCCGTCGCCAGGGCGGTCGGCTTCTGCACCACCGCGACCGCCCCCGCGTCCAGCGCCCGCACCACGAGCTCGCCGCTCTCGCTCGCGGAACTCAGGATCACGACCGGCACCGGGCGGCGGGCGAGCTGCTTGCGGAGGAAGTCGAGCCCGTCGGACCGGGGCATGTTCAGGTCGAGCGTGACCACGTCCGGGCGCAGCTCCTCGACCAGCTCCAGCGCCTCCTCGCCGTCCCGGGCCGCCCCGACGACCTCGATGAACGGGCTGCGGGCCAGCATCTGGCGGACGGCCTGGCGGACGTAGGCCGAGTCGTCGACGATGAGAACCCGAACGATCCCGTTCACGACCCCTCCGCCCGCCGCGCGGTTACCGGTTCACGTACACGAAGGCGCTCCCGATCTCTTCGAGCTGAAACGCGGTCGTCGCCCGCAGGAGCGACTCCGACACCCCGGGGAACAGGTAGCCCGGCCGGGGCATCCGCTCGGCGAAGTGCTTCACCACCCGGGCGACGGTCGCGGCCGAGAAGTAGATGAACACGTTCCGGCAGAACACGAACGGGGAGCACGCGAGCGGGCCGGTGTCCGCGGGGTCCAGGAGGTTCGCGGCCGCGAACCGGACCCGCGCGTGCAGTTCCGGGTCCACCCGCCACCCGCCGGCCACGGGCGCGAAGTACTTGTCCCGGAGGGCCGGGGGCAGCGCGCGGAACGACCGCTCGCGGTACACCCCGCGGCGGGCCTTCTCCAGCGCCGCCGGGCTCACGTCGCTGGCCACCACTTCGACCTCGGCCCGGCGGAACCAGCCCGCCTCGTTCAGCGCCATGGCGATGCTCAGGGGCTCCTCCCCGGTCGCGCACGCGGCCGACCACACGCGGACCGGCCCCCGCCCGGCGGCGACGTGCCGGGGGACGAGGACGTCGACCAGGGCGCGGACCTGATCGATCTCGCGCCAGAAGTACGTCTCCTGCACGGAGAGCGCGTCGGTCAACCGCGGCCACTCGGCGTCGGCCCCGGGGCCGTACCGGAGCAGGTAGAAGTAGTCGAGGAACGACTTCAGGCCCAGGTCGGCGAGTCGGTCCCCGAGCTTCGAAGCGAGAAGGTCACGCTTGTCGTCGTCGAACGAAACGCCGATCCGGTCCCGGATCAGATCCCTCAGGAGGATGAACACCCCGACCGGCAGTTCTGTGCTTCCCGCGTTGAACCTCATGAGCACCCGGCCCTCGCGCAGTCCCGCCGGCCGACGACCGGAAGGCTCATCTTATTGCTTCCCGCCCCGGCGGGGCCGGGGCGGCGGGTTCGCCCGCCCGAGCCGGCCCGCAACGGCGGCGAGTACCTCGGCCCGCTCCCGCAGCCCGTCGGCGGCCCGCCGCGAGTCCTGGACCCCGCTCGCGTTCCGGTCGGTGACGGCCCGGATCTCGGTGAGGGACTTCAGGATCGACTCGGCCGCGACGGTGTGCTCGCGGTTGGCCCGCGTGATCAGCGCCATCTGCTTCGAGATGAACTCGGCCGCGACCGTCATCTCCTTCGTCGCCCGGCCCTGCTCGAGGACGGCCTGTGAGACCTGAGTCGACTGCCGCCGCATGTCCTCCACGGCCCGCGCGACGTGGTTCGCGGCCACCGCCTGTTCGCCCATCGCCTTCGTGACGTCGGCGACCAACCGGACCATGCGGTCCGCCTCCTGGGCGACGGCGTCGGCGGCCCGGGCCTGCTCCCCCACCGCCCGCGCCGTGCTCGCCGCGGACCGCCGCATCGAGGTCAGCGCCTGGGTGATCTGGCCCGCACCGGCCGCCTGTTCGCCGGTCGCGGTGCGTACGTGCTGGGCGAGGGTCCGCGTGACCTGCCCGGCCTTGATGATGTCCCGGGAGGCCCGCCCCTGCTCGCCCATGGCCTGCGCGACCTGCCGGGCGATCTTCCGCATCTGGCCGGTCGCCTGGACGATCCCCTGCGCGGCCCGGGTCTGCTCGGCCGCGGCCGCGCCCACCTGGCGGGACTGCGCGGCCGTCGTGCCGATGGCCTCGACGACGTGCTGCCCGGCCCGGAGCTGGTCCTCGGACGCGCGGGCGATGTGGGTGACGACCTGGGACGTCTCCTGGAGCCCGTTGAGGATCTTCTTGAGCCCCGCCATCCCGCTTTCGGCGAGTTGGCTGCTCTCCTGTGCAACCTTCGCGCCGTCGCTGGACGCGGCGACCACCTCGTGAACGGCCTCCTGCAGCCCGCGGACGATCGCGGACACGTCGGCGGTGGCCTGGGCGGCCCGGTTGGCGAGGTTGCGGATCTCCTCGGCCACGACCGCGAACCCCCGCCCGGCCTCGCCGGCCCGGGCGGCCTCGATCGAGGCGTTGAGCGACAGCAGGTTGGTCCGCTCGGCGATCATGTTGATGGTCGAGACGATGCCGCCGATCTCCCCGGCCCGCTTCCCCATTTCCTTGATGACGGTCGCGGACTGGGACATGGAGTCGCGGACCCGCCCGAGCCCCTGGATCGACTGCTGGACCGCCGCGCCGCCCTCCTCGGCGTCGCGGGCGACCCGGCGGGTCGTCTCGTCGGCCTGGCGGGCGAGCCCGGCCACGGCGTGGATGGACCGGTCGAGCTGGGCGGCGCTGCCCGCGGCCCCGGTCGCGGCCTCGGTGATCCGCTCGGCGCTGGTCGCGACCGCGGCCGCGGACCGGGCCACCTGCTCGATGCCGGTGGCCACGCCCTCGACCTCCGTCGTGAGCCCCTCGGCCGTGGCTGCGAGTTGCTCGGTGGACGACGCCATCTGGTTGATCGCCGCGGCGGCCGCCTCGGCCGCGGAGGTGAGTTCGTCGGCGCCCCGCGCCACGCCCTGGATCGAGCGGCTCATTTCCTCAACGGCCGTGGCGCTCTCCTCGACCGCGGTGGCGAGGGACGACGTGTCGTCGCTCACGCCCTTGACCGACGCGGCGACCTCGACGACCGCCCCGCGGACCTCGGCGACCGCGGCCGCCATGTCCTGGGCGTTGGCCGTCACCGCCCGGACGGCCGCGGCCGTCTCCTCGACCGAGGCCGCGGTCTCGGTCAGCCCGGTGTTGAACGCGACCGTGTTCGCGTTGACCTGCTCGGTCGACGCGGCCAGCTCGTTGATCGAGGAGGCGAGTTCCTCCATCGACCCGGCGACCGCGGCCGCCTGCCCGGCGGTCTCCTTGAGCGCGGCGGCGGCCTCGTTCGCCGAGGCGGTGGCGTCCTCCAGGGCCTGGGCCTGGGCCTTGGTGCCGGTCAGCACCTGGCCGGCGACGCGGGCGATCTCGTCGGCCGCGGCGGCGACCCCCTCGGTCTCCTCGCGGAGGCGGCCGATGTCGGCGGACTCGGTGGCCATCGTTCTCTCCGGTGCGGAATGGTTGGGTGTTCGGGCCGGGGGGGCTACGCCCGGTGGGGCTCGGGCGGGGCCGCGCCCGCGTCGCCCTTCAAGACCTCGGCCACGTCGAGGATGAGGACCACCCGGTCCGCGACGGTGGCGACGCCGGCCAGGTAGTTCCCGCTGGTGCCGGCCAGCCCCTCGGGCGGGGGCTGGACCGCGTCGGCCGCGATGGTGACGAACGCCCGCGCGGAGTCCACGATCAGCCCGACGAGCCGGTCCCCCTGGGAGACCACGATGAGCCGGGTCTGCGGGCCGTACTCGGCCGCCGCGAACCCGAACCGGCGGCGGAGGTTCACGGCCGGGACGACCCGCCCGCGGGAGAACACCAGCCCGTCCACGTAGCCCGGGGCGTTGGGCACCGGGGTCACGTGCTCGACCATCTCCATCCGCTCCACGGCGGCGCTCGGGACGGCGTAGGCCGTGCCGGCGAGCTCGAACAGGATGTACGGTTCGGCGGTCGCCACGGCGGGCTCCGGGGTCACGGGGTGCGGCGGCGGGTCCGGGCGTACCGGGCGAGGCCGACCGCGTCCAGAATCAGGACGGCCCGCCCGTCGCCCAGTTCGGTCGCGCCGGCCAGTCCGGGGACCTGGACGAGCGGGTCGGAGAGCCGCCGGACGACGACCTCGCGGAGCCCCAGCACGCGGTCCACCGCCACCGCGACGGCGTGCCGCCCCTCGCCGACGACGAGCGCGGTGTACGCCCCCGTTGGCCGCGGGGTGCCGAACAGGTCGCACAGCCGGAGCAGCGGGAGCACGCCGGTGTGGTGCCGGAGGAGTTCGTTGTTCTCCAGCGTGGTGACCGCCCCGGGCTCGACGAGGACCACCTCGCGGACCGCGGTCTGCGGCGCGGCGTACGTCTGCGGGCCGACGGCGACGATCAGCGCGTCGGCGATGGCCAGCGTGAGCGGGAGGCGGACGGTGAACCGGGTGCCGCGGCCCGGCGTGGTGGCCATGTCGAGCGTGCCCCCCAGCTCCTCGACCGCCCGGCGGACCACGTCCATCCCGACCCCGCGGCCGCTGACTCGGTCGGTGGCGTCGCGGGTCGAGAACCCGGGGGTGCAGATCAGGTCCAGGGCCGCCGACGGGTCGGCCCACCCGCCCGGGGGAACGAGGCCCGCGGCCCGGGCGCGGGCGAGCACCCGCTCGGGGTCGATCCCGCGGCCGTCGTCCTCGACCTCGATCACGGCCGCCCCCCCCGCCGCCGCGGCCCGCAGGTCCAGGCGGCCCCGGAGCGGCTTCCCGGCCGCGACCCGCTCGGCCGCCGGCTCGAGGCCGTGGCTGATCGCGTTGCGGACCAGGTGCAGGAGCGGGTCGGCCAGGCGCTCGACCACGTACTTGTCGATCTCCGTGTCCTCGCCGGAGAGGTGGAGGTCGACCCCCTGACCCGTTTCGCGGGCCAGGTCGCGGACCACGAACCGCATCCGGGCGAACACGTCCCGGACCGGGACGAGGCGGACCCGCATCACCCCCTCGCGGAGGTGGCGGAGTTGCCGCTCCACGGTCAGGCTCGTCTCCGCCAGTTCCCGCCGCTCGGCCGCCGGGAGCGCCGCCGCCACCCGCTCCAGCGCCCCGTCGAGCCGCGCCCGGGTGATGACCAACTCGCCCACGGTGGTCATCAGTTCGTCGAGCCGGACGAGGTCCACGCGGACGACGCTCCGGGGCGTGAGCGGGGTGAGTGCGGACGCGGTGGACGGTGCGTCCGGGGCCGGCGGGGCGGCGGGGTCCGGCGGGTCGTAGGGGGCGACCGTGACCCCCTCCCCCGCGACCCGTTCCGCGAACCCCGCGTCCCCGCTCGTGACCAGGAACGTGAACGTGATGCCCCCCCCGGGGACCGCGACCGGTTCGGCCGAGACGATCTCACCGACGGCCCGGAGCCGCTCGCGGGTCGCCCCAACGGTGACCCCGCGCTCGGACAGCGCCGCCGACGGCGCGAACGTCACCCGCCAGGCCCCGGCCCCGCCCCGGACCGCCGCACGGATCTGTTCCCGCTTGTCGGGCGCGACGCCGGATGGCGCGGGCGGTGGGGCAGCCGTCCCCGCCCGACCCGCTCCCGCGACGAGCGCTCCCAGCCGCGTGACCAGGGGACCGGTCTCGGGCGGTGGGAGACCGTCCCGGTGGGCCGCGATTGCGGCCTCCAGCGCCTTGACCCCCTCGACCAGTGCGTCCGCCCCGTCGGCCGCCAACGCGACGGTTCCGCGGCGGACCTCGGCCAGGTAACTTTCAAGGTGGTGCGCGACCCGCTCCGCCTCGCGGACCCCGGCGATCCCGGATAGCCCCTTCAGCGTGTGGAAGTGGCGGAACAGGGTGTCGAGGACGTCCGGTCCGGCCCCGCCGGGCTGCGCCTCGAGCGCGAGTAATGCGCTCCGGGCTCCGGTGAGGTGCTCGTCGCACTCGACCAGGTAGTCGGCGAACAACTCGGTCAGGTCGTTGCGGTCATTCGGAGACACGGAACCCCGGGTCGGACGGCAGTCGCGAGACCGACGCACCCGTCGGAGCGGGGGCGGCCCTGCAAAGTTACGCCGGAATCGTCAGTTTACCCAGTCGTCACAGTTTGAACTGTCGATCCCCGGTGAAATGGTCCGGCGCACAGGCGGTACAACTCGTGCAACCGGCCTTCGCATTGCGTGGCGGTGGGCCAGGGCTCGCGTGTACCGGCCCGGCTCAAGACCGGCACGGCCGACGGCCGACGTCTTCGCCTGCGTACCGCGTTCGGGGGACCAGTAGCCGATGCCAGAGTTGACGATTTCGCGGAAGAAGCCTGCCCCGCTCCCGATGGTGTGTATGTACTGCGGGGCGGTCGCCGTCGCGAAACGGGAGTGGCGGGTGGCGAACCACAAGCCGGCCGGGGCCGCAGGTGGCGGCACGGACCTCGGCGCCGTACCGGTGGGCGACGACCCCGTGTCGGCTGCGGTCGGCTTGCTGCTGCTGCCGTTCGCCCTGTGGGAACTCGTGAAGGGACTCGGTGCCCTTCTCGGCTGGGTCACGCGGCCGCGCGCCCCCGCCCCTCCGCAGCCGAGTAACCCGCCCCGCGACCCGCCCACCACTCTCGTCGCAGTCACCACGTGCGAGCGGCACGCCCGGTTCACGGACCGATTCGTCCTGGCGGGTGCCGGGATGTTGGTCGCGCTGATCGCGCTCTGGGCGTGGGCCGTGCTGGTCACGCGTCGTGTCATGGGCACCGACGACACGGGTCTGGCGGTGGCCCTGCTGGTGACGGCGATCCTTTCGACCGCCCTGCTACCGGTAGCTCTGTGGGTGTGGTACGTGCTCCGCGGCCCGGTCATCGTCGACCGGGTGACCGAGCACTCGGCAGTCCTCGACCGCGTCCGCCAGGCGTACTTCGACGCCACCGGGCTCGCCCCGAATGAGCCCGGCTGACGCGGTCACGCCGTGCTTCCTAATTCCGCAATCGAGAAGTTGGTCCTTTGGGTGAGCAGCGAGCGTGGGTGTGCCACTGGGTTCCGGAATCGTGCGACCTCCAGACGCTTCCCTCCGATCGACCTCGCCGCAAGAGTTGTGGGGCGAGAGAAATGCGCCTCTCGGGCTCAGTTCGCCACGCAGTCTGACACTCTTTCTTCCGGTCGAATGGAATGGTTCCGGACCTGGAACGCTTGGTTCCGGACGTGGGGTGGGGAGGCGCCCGGAATCATTCTCGTGACCACCACACCGATCTGCGACGTTTCGTCCTCAACAGCCCCCAATCCCCTGGCACGCCCAGCAAGCGGTGCCGTTCGGCGAAGATTTTTCTTGTCGTTCTTGCCCGGTTGCGGGGGGGTGGTTATAGTCAATAACAGCTTGCAAGCACACGCCTTCCCGGCTGGGGTTACCTTCAACCTCCTCCGCATCTAGAGAGATTTTCGTACCACCCCAACGAGGAGGAATGGCAATGTTTGGACTCGGCGGACAAGAAATCCTGTTGCTGGTCGTCTTGGGCGTCCTACTGTTCGGGCGAAAGTTGCCCGAGGTTGGTCGGTCGCTGGGCAAAACGGCCGTTGAGTTCCGCAAGGGTTTAAAGGGCCTGGAAGACGAGGTGAGCGAGAGTTCGAGCCCGCGGGCGGCGATCGAGCCGGAACCGGTCAAGGCTCCGCAACGCGTGACCCCGTCGACGCCGAAGCCGACCTTCGACGACGCGCCGACCTCCCCGAGCGTTCCGCCGAAGGTGTGACGCGAACCTTGACAGCGAACGCGACCTCCGTATCGATGAAGAGTGACCGACGGCCCGTACCTTCGCGGGCCATCGATCAGAGGACAAGAAGATATCCGGGCGATTAACTCAGTGGTAGAGTGCGTTCTTCACACGGACGAAGTCACAGGTTCAAATCCTGTATCGCCCACTCTGCTCAAGTCTCGACGACGCAACAACTTGCGTTAACCTCCGGGCGGCCCGGGGTGCTGTCTGAAACCGAGGCGATTTCCGTAGTCCACGGAAATGCGCCTCTTTTCGGTTGCACCCATGCCAACTCCCTCCACCCCCAAGCTCTGCCGCCACCGCGCCCAAAACCAGGGGTACGTTACCCTGAACGGCCGCGAATTCTACCTCGGCCACTGGCTCGTCAGTCGCGGGAAGAAGCCGCCCGCCCCCGTCCAGGCGGCGTACGACGACCTCATCGCCAAGTGGCTCACAAACAACCGGCAACTCCCCGAAGAGCGTCCGCCGCTTTCGGTCCCGTCTCGGTGAACGTGATTGTCGCCGCCCACACCTTGGCCCCGGCCGCGGCCGCCCCGCTCCAATCGACCCCGAGGGCCCGGCCGGCCGACAGCCAGATCGTGCCGGCCGCGGCGGCCGGGGCGGGCGGCGGGGGTACGGCCGCCGGTATCGGAATGACAACGTCTTCCGGCGGTGCGTCGTCAATCGAGTGGAGTGCCCCCATTCCCGGGAACATCTCGCCGGTGAAGTCGATGGTCCGCGGTTCGACCTCGCGGACGTGCCACCCGGTGTACTCGTTGTGTCTCGGGTCGCGGGGGTACGCCGTCCGGCCGATCGACTCTTCCAGGGGGAGCCGGGACGGACGCGAAACAGGGGCAACCTCTCGCCCGCGTTGGTCTCGACCCACGCGCCGTGGTCCGGGTGGCGGTCGCCGAGGATCCGGAGGCTCCCGATCCCCTCGTACGCCACCCTCCCGCAATGCTGGCGCGAGAACGCGACGTGGATGACGTCGTCGGCCTCCACCCGCCTCACGTTCCCCACGAACTGTCCGTTCACGTTGAAGGCCGGGCGGTTAAAGAATCCGTGGACCGTGATCAGGTCAAGGGTGGTGTCGAGGTTTGCGTCGTTCTCGGCAGCCCGGTAAATCCACTCGGCCATCTGGCCTCCGAGGGGTGTGGGGTGGGGTCGCGGCGCGACCCATTCGGAAAGTTGCTGAAGTGAGTGACTGTACCATCCACGTCAAGGCCCGTTGGCAGGGCGGCCAGCGGATCTGTCAGGCAAGTCGACCCGGCCCCCAGGCGCCAGTTCGCGGAGGATCAGCACTTTTGGCAGGGCTACCGCACTACAGGTGCTGTAATTCCTTGCAGCACCTGTAGCATGTAGTCCTCATCCCACCCGGCCTTGAGCCGCTTGGTTATTCCGCTACCTTTGCCCGGTGCCCGCCGAAGCAACGATACGGCGACCCGCCGGACCTTCGCCAGGTTGGCCCCGGCGTTCTCCTCCCGGATGCGGCTCCGGTCCTCCCGGAACACCACGTCCAGAACCCAGTGGAGTCCGTTCTCGATGCCCCAGTGGCCCCGCACCCACCGGCCCAACTCGGCCGCCGTCCCGGCGTAGCGGGTCGCCCCCGCGTGGCCGGCCCGTGCCCGACTCTCGTCCTCCCGGAACGACACGTC
>NZ_JBHYGG010000044.1:0-19790 GCF_051859125.1 Gemmata sp. | reverse complement strand
CAGCCGCGTAGGCCAGAAGAACTCGCACCCGCGGGACTATTTCGTGGGAGCAACGCCGGGCTCACCCGGCCGGGCGCTGCTCCGCCACGTCCCCCGCCAACTCGTCGATCTGCTCCCGCGTCCCGTGCGGCATCGCAACGATGTGCGCGAGCGGGCCCTCGGTCGCGAGGTGCCACTTCCGAACCACCGCGTCCGCGGGCCGGTCGAACACCACCGTGTTCGCGTGCGGGTGCCGCCATGCGCGCGCCCCCGCCGCCGTCAACTTCTCGCACGCATAATCCGCCAGCTCCAGGCACCGCCGCGCCCGCGTGCGGAACCCCTCCGCGCCCAGCGCCCGCAGCGCGTACCACAGGAACAGCGGGGCGAAGGCGTTCCGCGAGCCGGAGATCGTCGTGTCCAGCGACGCGGTGTACGCGACCTCGCGGCCGATCCGCCCGACGTGTGCCGCCCGCGCCAGCGAAACCCCGCACGGGAACGGGCACCCGAGCATCTTGTGGCCGCTCACCGAGATGCTGTCCGCGCCGGCGGCGAAGTCCCACGGCGGCGCGCCGTCGAGGAACGGCAGCAGCAGCCCGCTCAGTGCGGCGTCGGCGTGGACGTACCGCCGGTCCGCACCGCAATCGGCGAGGACGGTGAAGACACCGGGGAGGTCGTCGATCGCCGCCTTCATCGTGGTGCCGACGTTCGCGACCACGACCGCCGGGCGACCCGGGTGCCGGCGCACCTCGTCGCCCAAGTGGTCGAGGTCGAGGCACCCGTCGGACCGGCTCCGCACGACGCGCGCCTCGACCCGCAGGAGCCGCACGGCCTTGCCCACCGAGTAGTGCGAGTCGGCGGAGTGGTACACGACTCCGTCGGGGAACAACTCGCGGGCGAGGAACAGCCCGTGCAGGTTCCCCTCCGTGCTCCCGCTGGTGACGTACCCCCACACGTCGCTCTCCGGGGCGCCGGCCCACCGAGCGAACTGCGTGACGACCTCGCGCTCCAACTCGTGGGTGTGGTGCTCGGTGCTGCGGGTGCGGAACGGGTCCCCGAGGTTGTTCAGGTGCAGCGACAGGAACCGGTACAGCGGTGAGAAGTCGAACCCCGTGTCGGCGGGGTAACCGAGGAGCCGCTCGCCGCCGACTTTGAGGCGGTCGAACAGGTCGTCGAGCCGCTGCGCGTCGGCGGCCGTGAGGTGCTCGGGCATCAGAATCCCTTTTTTCTGCTTGATGGGAACTGGCGATGTGTACATCATGATGTACGGTGGTATAATTCGGCCGAGTGACGCACCACGGAGGAGCCGCCATGATCCTGACGAACCGTGAAATCTCGCAAAAACTCCGCGAGCGCGCGACCCGCCTCGCCGAGCAACGGGATAACCTGTATCGGGTGCGGGCTTTCCGGCAAGCCGCCATGACGGTCCTCGCGCTCCCGCACGAGCTCTCGGACCTCGTCCGGTCCGGCGGCATCGGGGCGATCGAGCGGCTCCCCGGCGTCGGGAAGAGCCTCGCCCAAACCCTCGCCGACTACTTGAAACCGTCGCGAAACGAAGGCACCACCGCGGCGTAACGACGGCTCCGGAAGAATCGCACCGCGCCCCGACCGTTCACCGGCGGTCGGGCGCGGTCTGAGAATTGACAGGGGGCCGAAACGGCCGCTATACTGTGACATCGAGCTGCTCTTCACGAGCCGCGGGAAGATGCCCGCGCCACCTCGATGAGTCCGACGCCCGAACCGAACCGCCAGTTCCACTGGCGCGAGCGGGGCCGGGCGCCGGGTCGCCGCTCCCCTCATCCGGCGGCGCAGTGCGGTACAACCAGTTGCGGGCCCTGCCCCACTCAACGGTGCGACCGGAATGCCCCCACCCCCGCCCGACCCGAACGGCCGGCCGTCCTCGCGGAAGCGCGAAGCGGGGGTGAACGACCCCGTTCCCAAGGTGGGGTCGAGCGTTTCCTCCCGCGACGGCGCCACCCGGGCCGCTCCCGAATCCCTGTCCGAAGTCTTCGCCCGGACCGGCTCGTCCTGCCAAATCACCCTTGGTGCCGACGGCCCGCACCCGGCCGGGCCGCCCGCCGCCCCGGACGACGACGACGCCCCCACGGTCATCACCCAGAAGAACGGCGCGCCGCAGCACTCCGGGTCGTCGGTCACCCGGATGCAGGCGATGGGCCAGCAGCCGCTCGTCGCCGGCCGCCGGCTCGGGCACTACGAGCTGATCGAGGCGGTCGGGGCCGGCGGCATGGCGGCCGTGCTCCGGGCCCGCGACCTGGAGCTGAACCGCACCGTCGCGCTGAAGATCCTCCCGCCCGAGTCGGCTCGCGACGCCGAGAGCGTGATCCGGTTCAAGCAGGAGGCCCGCGCCGCGGCGCTGCTCGACCACGAGAACGTCGCCCGCGTGTACTCGTGCGGCGAGGACCAGGGGCTGTACTTCATCGCCTTCGAGTTCGTCGAGGGCATCAACATGCGGGTCATGATCGACCGCCGCGGGCCGCTCCCGGCCCGCGAGTGCATCGGGTACATGATCCAGGTCGCCGCCGGGCTCGCGCACGCCGCCGAGCGGGGCGTGGTCCACCGCGACATCAAGCCGTCGAACATCGTCATCACCCCGGACGGCCGCGCGAAGATCGTGGACATGGGCCTGGCCCGCCAGCTCGACGCCGCGGGCCACGGCGGCGTCACCCAGTCCGGCGTCACCCTCGGAACGTTCGACTACATCTCGCCCGAGCAGGCGCTCGACCCGCGGCGGGCCGACGTGCGGAGCGACATCTACTCGCTCGGGTGCGCGTTCTACCACGCCCTCACCGGCCGGCCCCCGGTCCCCGAGGGGACGGCCGCGAAGAAGCTCCACGCGCACCAGTACACCGAGCCGCTCGACCCGCGGCAGCTCAACGCCGCGATCCCCGACGAGGTGGTGATCGTCCTCGGGCGGATGATGGCGAAGGACCCCGCGAAGCGGTACCAGACGCCACAGGAACTCATCGCGTACCTGAAGGGCACGGCCGAGCGGCTCCAGTTGTCGTCGGACGCGATCGAGCGGGACTCGGTGGTCCGCGCCGTCGTCCAGCAGAGCGCGCTGCCGCAGCCCCCGCGGGTCCGGTGGGGGCTCCTCGTCGGGGCCGCCAGCGTCGCGGTCGCGGTCGCCGCCCTCGCGATGTCGGGCGGCAGCTCGGTCCCGAAGGCGACGGCCCCGCCGTGGGCGCTCGTCGACAAGGGCGGCCCGCGGCCCGTGCCGCCGGACCCGGGCACCGACCCGGTCGTGCCGCCGCCGGCCGGACCGGTCGAGGAGGAGGGCGGGGTCCGCACGGCGGAGCAGTTCGCCGCCCGGCTGGCCGACGCGGCCCCCGACGGCCCGACGCGGGTGCAACTCGCGGCCGGGGCCGAGATCGACCTCACGAAGTACCCCGCGCCCCTGCTGTTCAGGGGGAGGGAACTCGAACTGACCGGGTCGGTGCGTACGCCGGCCGTGGTCCGCGTCCGGGCCGGGTCCGCCGACCTCACCGCGTCGCCCGCCACCCCGCGACCGGGCGTGTTCGTGCTCCCGGCCGCGACCGACGTGTCCGTCTCGGGCGTGCGGTTCGAGGTTGAGAAGCCGCTCGACGGCGACGACAAGGGGATCGCCGGGGCCGTGGGGCTCCTGTTCCCCGAGGCCGCCCGGGTCCACGTCTCCGATTGCAGCTTCGCCGCGCCCCGCGGGGTCGGGGCCGTGCGGATCGGCCGCACGAGGCCGGGCCGCGACCGCGCAAAGGTCCGCTTCGAACGGTGCGTGTTCGCGGCGCACAGCTTCGGCCTGTGGCTCCCCGACTGGTGCGACGCCACGGTCGCCGACTGCGGGTTCGGCCCGCACGAGGCGGCGGTGCAGGTGGGCGAGTCGCGGCCCCCCGGCCCGGCCACCGAGGCCGGCCCGGCGCAGGGCGTGAGCGTCCGCCTCGACCGGTCGTCGTTCCTGTTCGACCAGGACTCCGCGGCGGTGCGGAACGTCGCCCCCGGTCCCGCGAGCGGGCCGCGCGCCGTGCGGGTGACGGCCGGGCACTGCGTGTTCGCCCCCGTCGGGTCGCCCGGGTCGTTCCTCACCGGCCGCCTGTTGGGCCGCGCCGCCGTCGTGCGGTGCGGCGGGAGCCGGGCGGACACGCGGTTCGACGGCGAGGTGACGGGCGACCGCGCCCGGCGGAACGCCTACTACGGCGTCGCGGCCCTGGGCCTGACGGTCGGCGGCGAGCCGCGGTTCCTGACGTTCGAGGAGTGCAAGACCGAGGAGCTGCCGGTCGCGGACGCGGCCGCGGTCCAACTCGCGCAGCGACCGTGGGCCGAGCCCGACCCCGGGAAACTGGTCGGCACCCGCGACCCGTGGCGCGCGTTCCGGCTCAAGCTCACCGACGCGGCGCTGTTCACGACCGCCGAGGAAAAGGTGATCGGCGCGCAGTTCTCGAACCCGGACGGGCTGGTCCGGTGGCGGGCGTACCCCGACCTGTTCGGCGGGTTCCCGCCCCCGCCGAAGACCTCGTCGGCCGAGCCCCGGCAGCTCGTGTGGTTCCCGGACCTCGCCCGCGACGAGCAGCCGCCCCCGAAGGACACCCACCACGACCTCGCCTACCTGCTGACGCTCGCCCGGCCGGGCGACACGATCCTGATCCGCCACAACGGGCTGCTCCCGCTGGAGAAGACCGTCGACCTGGAGAAGGCCCGCAACGGGGCCGGCGAGTTCCGCCTCACGTTCCGGGCCGACCGCGGGTTCGCCCCGGTCCTGGCCGCCCCGGGCAACGACAAGCTCGACCAGACCCTGTTCCGCCTCGTCAACGGCGAGGTCGCGTTCGAGGGGGTCCAGTTCGTCCTCAAGCCGGCGCGGCCGCGGAACGCGCAGGTCGTGGCCGCCGTCACGGTCATCGGCGGCCGGGCGTGCTCGTTCAAGGACTGCGTGTTCACGCTGGCCGAGGAGGACGACTCGAGGGCCGCCGCGGTCCACCTCGCGGACCCGGACAAGGTGATGGCGATGGACCCCGGCCCCCGGCCCGAGCCGACCCTCAAGTTCGAGCGGTGCGTGTTCCGCGGGAAGGGCCGCGGCGTGTGGAGCCCGGTGAGCCGCGCCGTGAGGGTCGAGGTCGACCAGTCGCTGGCCGCGCTCGACGGCCCGCTGTTCCTCGCGGAGCCCGGCGGCAAGGTGAACCTCGGGGCGCGGTCGTCGCTGCGGCTCTCCCGGGTGACGGCGTTCGTCGGCGGGCCGCTCGTCGAGATGCGCGGCGCGCGGGCCGGCGAGATGCGGGTCAGCGGGCTCGTGCCCCTGGAGGTCCACGCCGACGAGTGCCTGTTCGCGGCCGTGCCCAACGCCGGGCGGCCGCTCGTCGAGCTCGACGGCATCGACGCGACCGAGGCCAAGGCCGTGCTCGAGTGGAAGGTGCAGACCGCGAACCGGTACGCGAACTTCGACGACAAGGCCGCGGTCATGGTCCTCCGGCCCGACGGCGACGGCGGGGCGCTCAAGGAACTCACCTGGGACCAGTGGATCACCTTCTCCGGCGAGAAGGACGGCCGGCCGGTCGGCAAGGTGGTGTTCGAGAAGCCCCCCGGCGGCATCCACGACCTGGGCGCGGCCCGGCCCCTCGACGCGGTCGTCAAGGCGATCGACTTCCCCGACGTCACCGGCGCACGGGCCGCCGACGCCGGGGCGAAGGTCGAGGCGCTCCCGTCGCCCGCCGCCGACCGCGAGTGATACCAAGTTCGATTCATTCGTGGCTGTTCTGTAGCCGGCCTCGGTGAGGCCGGGCCCCGGGGAGTCCCCAAGCACCGGCCTCACAGAGGCCGGCTACAGAAATCGGCTTCATCTCCGCACTGTAACCGGCTTCTGTGAGGCCGGTGTTCCGCGAGTAGTCCAGGCCCGACCTCACCGAGGCCGGCTACAGAAGAGATGCGACACCGCGCCCCGTCGCCCAGGTTGCCCGACCGGGAGCCCCGCGGCGCGGCCCGCGAATCATCACGGCATTTCCCACCCAGCCTGTGGCGACCGGAAACCCGGTCTGATACGCTGTGGGTACTTCGCCTCGCCTCTCCGGAGTTTCCCGCAATGTTCAGCCGGGCTTGTCTCGTCTTCGCCCTCGCTCTCGTCCTTTGCCCCGCAATCGCAATCGCCGCCGACGCCCCCGCGACCGGGTTCATCGACAAGACCTTCAAGAACGCCGACGGCACCACGTCCCCGTACGTCGTGTTCGTGCCGAAGGACTACGACGGGAAGAAGGAGTACCCGGTCATCCTGTTCCTGCACGGGGCGGGCGAGACCAAGACCGAGAAGAAGGGCGGCAAGCTGCCCGTTGAGGTCGGCCTCGGGCCGGCGATCAAGAAGCGCGAGAAGGACTTCCCGTTCCTCGTCGTCATCCCGCGGGCGGAGGGCTTCGGCTGGGGGGCCGAGAGCCCGAACGCGAAGCGGGCGCTCGCGATGCTCGACGAGGTGGCGAAGGAGTACAAGGTCGATCCGAAGCGGCAGTACCTCACCGGCCTGAGTATGGGCGGGATGGGGACGTGGAGCATCGCGACGGCCGCGCCCGACCGGTTCGCGGCGATCGCCCCGGTCTGCGGCCGGGGCGACCCGAAGGCCGCGGAAAAGCTCAAGAACCTGCCCGTCTGGGCCTTCCACGGCGACGCCGACACGGCCGTCAAGGTGGAGGGGTCGCGCGAGATGATCGAGGCGATCAAGAAGGCCGGCGGCAGCCCCAAGTACACCGAGTACCCCAAGGTCGGCCACAACTCGTGGGACGCCGCCTACGGCACCGGCGACCTCTACACGTGGCTGCTCGAACAGAAGACGAAGTAACACCACCCGCGCCCACCCGTCGCGACGGGTGGGCTCTTCCATTGATCCCAATAGGAGAACCTCCCGTGTCGAACCCAGTCAACCGCCGGTCGTTCATCGCCGGCAGCGCGGCCGCCGGGGCCGCCCTGTCGCTGCCCGCCGCCAGCTACGCCAAGATCCAGGGGGCCAACGGCAAGGTCCGCGTCGGGTTCCTCGGCGTCGGCGGCCGGTGCCAGCAGCACATCGACGTCGTCCTGAAGATGAAGGAACTCGGCAAGCCGGTCGAACCGGTCGCCGTGTGCGACGTGTGGGACGGCCAGGTGGTCCCGAACGTCATCAAGGGCCGCGGCCTGTACCCGTCGGCCGAGCGGTGCGGGCTTAAGGCCGACGACAAGGACCACGTCACCAAGGACTACCGGAAGATCATCACCGCCAAGGACGTGGACGCGGTGTGCATCGCCACGCCGGACCACTGGCACGCCCGCATGGCGATCGACGCGCTCGAGAACGGGAAGGACGTGTACATGGAGAAGCCCATGACGCGGACCATCCCCGAAGCGATCGCGGTGGTCGACGCCGCGGTCAAGCACAACCGGGTCGTCACCGTCGGCGTGCAGTCGATGGCCGACCCGACGTGGCTGGCCGCCTACGAGTACATCAAGACCGGCAACATCGGCCACGTGCTCCAGGGCCAGACGAGCTACTTCCGCAACAGCAGCGTCGGCCAGTGGCGGTACTACCCGCTCACGAAGGAGATGTCGCCGAAGACGGTCGACTGGGACATGTGGCTCGGCCACCAGGTCAAGGGCGTGGACGGCGAGCCGCTCGGCCCGACCCCGAAGGAGGTGCCGTTCGACCGCGCCGTGTGGGCGCAGTGGCGGTGCTACTGGCCGTTCGGCGGCGGCATGTTCACCGACCTGTTCGTCCACCAGACGACGCACCTGATCGCGGCGATGGGCGTGAAGTTCCCGGCCCGCGTGGTCGGGGCCGGCGGCATCTACATGGAGTACGACACCCGCGACGTGCCCGACACCGCGACCGTCGTCGCCGACTACGACGAGGGGTGCCAGTTCGTCGTCTCCGCGACGATGTGCAACGACGTGCAGCTCGGCGAGATGATCCGCGGCCACCTGGCGACGATCAAGTTCGTGGGCGGCGGCGACTACATCAAGGGGTTCGAGGTGTACGGCCAGAGCGTCGCCGGCGGCCCGGCCAAGCCGAAGAGCGACAACGGCCAGGAGAAGCCGGTCCACACGTTCGAGAACCCGGCCGCCGCGCAGAAGCAGGCCGGCGTCGAGACCAGCGCGACCTACGCCCTGTGGGCCAACTTCCTCGACTGCGTCGCCAAGAAGAACCGCCAGACCCTCAGCACCCCGGAACTCGGCGCGGCCGCGTTCACCACGGTGAACATGGGCGTCCAGAGCTACCGCCAGGGCAAGGTGCTGTTCTGGGACAAGGAGAAGCGCGCGGTCCGCGACGCCGACGCGACCTGGGCGCAGCAGTGGGAGGCCCGCAGCAAGAAGCGCGGCAAGCCGAACCAGATCATCGGCTGGGAGGGCGGCGAGAAGGGGAGCCTCCTCACCCCGCCGGCGTACCAGAAGCTCGAAGGCCCGTGGGTCGACGGCAAGGAACCGGCCGGCTCGTAAGCTCGACATTCGAAGCACGAACTTCGAATGAACAGAATGGCCGACGCTTCTGCTTCGTTTCGAATTTCGTGATTCGTGCTTGGAATTTCTTGAACTGAGGGTGTGGTTTAGCTCGCTGCCTTGCAGCAGGGCGATGTTGCGTCGCCCGAGCAAATGGTCCGTCACGCGTCCCGGGGAGGGCTGTTCCAGCACCGCTATCGGCCGAACGTCACCGTGGCCAAGAACGGTCTGGAGCAACCCCGCCGGTCGTGGTTCCGTTCTTGGCCACGGTGACGTTCGGCCGGCGGTGCCGTGAGCCCTCCGCGGCCCAGGTCCAGAAGTAAACTGCACCCGAAGCGACGCGAGCGGCGAGGGCACACCTCGCCGCTCGTTGTCTTTCACATCGAGGGAGGCCACTTCGTCTGTGGAACAGTCGCAAATCCTGGCTCCGAACGGGCCGTTTGTGCCGTTTGCAAGTTGGCTCGATAGGCCAAACTCAAACACCAATTTGTCCGGGAGGCGTTGTGGTTCATGTACCGCATGAATCATCTCAAATCCCAACTCGATAACGCGTTGGGCGATCTGATATAAATTTGTCCGCAAGAATTAGGTTGATTTGGCGAAATCGGAGTTCATCGGCGAGGGGTGGCGCGGGACATCACTCACTCAACCGACCCGCTCGCACCTCCACGACGCGGTCGCCGACCGCGGCGGCTTCCGCGGGGTCGTGCGTTACCCACAGCACCGTCGTTCCGCGGGCGCGGCACCGGGTCAGGATCGCCTCGCGAACGGCGGCCCGCAGCGGCACGTCGAGTTGACCGAGCGGTTCGTCGAGCAGCAGAACTGCGGGCCGGCGAACGAGGCACCGGCCGAGCGCGACGCGCTGCCGCTCGCCCCCCGAGAGCTCGTGCGGCTTCCGGCCGAGCAGTTCCGACAGCCCGAACGCGGCGGCCACGTCCGCGACCAACCGCGACGCTTCGGCCGTTGGGACCGGGTGGTAGCGGAGCGGGAACGCGAGGTTCTCGCCGGCCGTGAGGTGCGGGTAGACCGCGGGAACCTGGAACGCCAGCGCCACGCCGCGCGCGTCCGGGGCGATCTCCGAGACCCGCCGCGATCCGTGCCAGACGCTGCCCGTTGTCGGCGGCTCCAACCCGGCTGCGAGGCGAAGGAGCGTCGTCTTTCCGCCGCCGCTCGGTCCCACGACCGCGACACATTCGCCGGACGCGACCCGGAGGCGTACGCTGGCGAGTGCGTGAACTCCTGGCGGGTAGGTCAGTGACGCGTTCTCGAACCGCAGTTCCACGCCGTCCCCCAGCCGATCCCGGCCTTCGGTGTAAGCCCGAACCCGAGTCCCGGTATCCGGTACTGGCACAGTCCTCCTCCCGTGCTCCGGACCGCATTATGACGACATTCCTCCGCTTTGTCGCCATGTCTCTGGCAACCGCGGCCACCCTCGCCGGGTGCGCCCGCAAGGCTCCCGACCCCGCCCCCCAGAAGCCGCAGAGCGTCACCGTCACGACTCCCATCGTGCGGACGGTCTCCGACTACGAGGACTTCACGGGCCGCACGGAGCCGTTCAAGGTCGTCGAACTCCGGTCCCGGGTCACCGGGTACCTGGACAAGGTCCACTTCGCCGACGGCACCGACGTGATGTCCGGCGAGCCGCTGTTCGACATCGACCCCCGGGTGTACAAGGCCGAGTACGACCGCGGCAGCGCGGCGCTCCTCAAGGCCGAGAAGCACTACAAGACGATGGCGCTGCTCCACGACCGCGTGAAGTCGAGCTACGACAAGGGGATCGCCGGCAAGGACGCGCTCGACACCGCCCAGGGGCAGCTCGACGAGGCCGAGGCCGACATCGCGTACGCGGCGGCCGTGCTCGAACTCGCCGAGACGAACCTGAAGTTCACCCGCGTCGCCGCCCCGTTCGCGGGCCGCCTCAGCCGCCGCATGGTGGACCCCGGGAACCTCGTGCGGGCCGACGACACGCTCCTGACCACGCTCGTCGCGCTCGACCCGATCTACGTCGCGTTCGACATCGACGAGCGGACCGTGCTCCGGCTCCGCGACCTCATCCGGAAGGGCGAGATCCGGTCGTCCCGCGAGACGACGCGGTACGTGCAGATCGGCCTGGCCAGCGACGAGGACGACTTCCCGCTGCGGGGCCACATCGTGTTCCGCGACAACCAGATCGACGTCGGCACGGGCACCCTCCGCCTGCGGGCGCTCCTGACCAACCCCGAGATAGAGCGGCAGCCGCGGTACATGCTGTCGCCGGGGCAGTTCGTCCGCGTGCGGCTCCCGATCGGCAACCCGCGGCAGGCGCTGCTCGTCCCGGAGAAGGCGCTCGGCACCAACCAGGGGCGGAAGTACCTGTTCGTGGTGACCCCCGAGAACAAGGTCGAGCAGCGCGACGTCGAGGTCGGGGCGCAGCACGGCGAGTACCGGGTCATCGAGAACGAGAAGATGAAGCCCGAGCAGCGGGTCAAGCCCGGCGACCGGATCGTCGTGGAGGGGCTCCTGCGGGTGCGGACCGGCACCGAGGTGACGCCGACGACGGCGAAGGGGTTCCGCCCCGGCGCGGACCCGGCGCTCGGCCCGCTCGGGGTCGAGGTCGCCCCGCCGCCGCACGTGAAGGTCGTGGACTGACGCGGCCCGCCGAGCGGGGGCGTCGGTCCCCGAGGTCTTGCGTTCGCGATTCACTTGGGGGGCGGATTCCCCCGGCCCGCCCCCTCAACACCCACTCGCGCCAGCCGATGATCCCCAGGTTCTTCATCGACCGCCCGATCTTCGCGGCCGTGCTCTCGGTGTTCATCACCCTGGCCGGGGCGGTCGCGCTCACGACCCTGCCCGTCGCGCAGTACCCGGACGTGGCCCCGCCCACGATCCAGATCGACTGCAACTACCCCGGGGCCAGCGCCCTCGTCGTGTCGCAGTCCATCGCCGCCCCGATCGAGCAGCAGGTCAACGGCGTCGAGGACATGCTGTACATGAACTCGCAGTGCACGAGCGAGGGGAGCTACACCTGCACGATCACGTTCCAGCCCGGCACCGACCTGAACATGGCCCAGGTCCGCACGCAGAACCGCGTCAACCTCGCCATGCCGCAACTCCCCGATGTGGTCCGCGCGACCGGCGTCACCACCCGCAAGCGGTCGCCGGAACTGCTCCTTACCGTCGGGATCACGTCGCCGCCCGAGGCGGGGTACCCGAACGGCCGCTACGACCAGTTGTTCCTCAGTAACTACTCGGTGCTGAAGCTCCGCGAGGAGCTCCAGCGGCAGCCGGGGATCAGCGACGTCACCATCTTCGGCATCCGCGACTACGCCATGCGGGTGTGGCTCGACCCCGACAAACTGGCCGGGCTGAGCCTCACCGCCCCGGACGTGGTCGCGGCCGTGCGCGCCCAGAACCTGCCGCTCGCCGCCGGCCAGGTGGGGCAGCCGCCGGCCGGGGGCGACCAGCCGTACCAGTTCACCATCGACGGGGTCGGCCGGCTGAGCGAGCCCGAAGAGTTCGGCCGGATCGTCGTGAAGGTCGGCCCGGCCGGGCAGTTGGTGCGCATCAGGGACGTCAGCCGCCGCGTCGAACTCGGGGCCAAGGCGTCCGACGTGTCGAACCGGTTCAACGACAAGCCGACCGTGGGCCTGGCGATCTTCGTGCTGCCGGACTGCAACGCGCTGGAGACCCGCGACGCGGTCGTGAGCACGATCGACCGGCTGAGCAAGGACTTCCCCCCCGGCATCAAGTACGAGGTCGGGTACGACACGACGCCGTTCATCCGCGAGTCGATCGCCGAGGTGTTCCATTCGCTCCGCGACGCGATCATCCTCGTCTCGATCGTGGTGCTGCTGTTCCTCCAGAGCTGGCGGGCCGCGATCATCCCGCTGGCCGCGGTGCCGGTCGCGATCGTCGGCACGTTCGCGGCGATGGCCGCCGTCGGGTTCTCGGTGAACCTGCTGACGCTGTTCGGGCTGATCCTCGCGGTCGGCATCGTCGTGGACGACGCCATCGTCGTCGTCGAGGCCGTGCAGCACCAACTGGACCAGGGGCACGCGCCGCGCGAGGCGACGGTCCGGGCGATGCGCGAGGTGACCGGCCCGATCGTCGCCGTCGGGGTGGTGCTGTCGTTCGTGTTCCTCCCGTGCGTGTTCATCTCCGGCATCGTCGGCGCGTTCTTCAAGCAGTTCGCGCTCACCATCGCCGCGAGCACGCTGATCTCGACGTTCAACTCGCTCACCCTGAGCCCGGCGCTGTGCGCGCTGCTGCTGAAGGCCGACGCGAAGGGCGCGAGGCGCGGCCGGCTCGCGACGGTCGCCGCCTACACCCTCCTGCCCCTGACCCTGATCGGCCGGCTGTTCGACCGGGCGTTCAACCTCTCGGGCCGCGGGTACGTCAAGCTCGTCGGGCTGTTCCTCCGGGTGCCGGTGCTGGTGCTGGTCGGGTACGCGGCGATCGTGGGCGGCGGCGTGCTCGCGTTCCAGACGATGCCGACCGGGTTCATCCCGCAGCAGGACAAGGGGTACCTGGTGTGCAGCATCCAGTTGCCCGACGCGGCGAGTTCCGAGCGGACCCAGGAGGTGATCTCGCTCATCAGCCGCGTCGCCCTGAACCTGGAGATCGACGCCGACGGCAAGAAGGTCCAGCCGGTCAAGTTCGTGAACGCGATCGCCGGCAACTCGTTCGTGCTCAGCGCCTACGGGTCGAACTTCGGGTCGATGTTCGTGATCCTCGACCAGTTCGAGCACCGGCGGTCGCCGAAGCTCACCGCCGACGCGATCGCGGGGAAGCTCCGCGAGGCGTTCGCGCGGGCCGCCCCGGAGGCGCAGGTGAACGTGTTCGGCGCGCCGGCGGTGCCCCGGCTCGGGCGGGCCGGCGGGTTCCGGATCATGATCGAGGACCGCGGCGACGTCGGCCCGGACATCCTGCAGGGCCAGACCCAGAACCTCGTCGACCAGGCCAACCGGCAGCCGCAGCTCGTCGGCCTGTTCACCGTGTTCAAGACGAACTCCCCGCAGATCTTCCTCGACGTGGACCCGGGCGCGTGCGCCGCCCGCGGGCTCGAGCTCTCCGACGTGTACGCCACGCTCCAGGGGACGATGGGGAGCCGGTACGCGAACGACTTTAACCAGTTCGGCCGGACGTGGCAGGTGAACGTGCAGTCCGACGCGCCGTTCCGCAACGAACTCGAGGACGTGAAGAAGCTCAAGGTGCGGAACAAGACCGGGGGCATGGTCCCCCTCGGCACCGTGCTGGTGGTCAAGGAGAAGAGCGGGCCGCTCGTCATCACGCGGTACAACATGTACCCGGCCGCGGCGGTGAACGGGAACATCGCGCCCGGCACCAGCACCGGCGACGGCATCGCGGTGCTGGAGAAGCTCGCCGACCGCGAGCTGCCGGCCCGCATGTCGTACGAGTGGACCGAGCTCACGTTCCTCGAAAAGATGTCGCGGAACACCGGGGCCCTGGTGTTCGGGCTGTCGGTCGTGTTCGTGTTCCTGGTCCTCGCGGCGCTGTACGAGAGTTGGGCGTTCCCGTTCGCGGTCATCCTCGTGGTGCCGGTGTGCGTGGCGTGTTCGCTCGCGGCCGTGTGGCTCACCGACCCGATGTCGGCGGCGCAAACGGTCGCCGAGTGGAACAAGTGGCTCGCGGGGCTCGGCGCGCCGCAGTGGGTCATGCTGAACGACTGGGCGCTGCGGCAGGCCGCGGCGGTGGACGCCGGCCCGATCGCGGCCGCGGGCCGGTGGATGGCCGCGGCCGGGGTCGCGAAGCAGGACGTGAACGTGTTCACGCAGGTCGGGTTCGTGGTGCTCATCGGGCTCGCGTGCAAGAACGCGATCCTGATCGTCGAGTTCGCGAAGGTGGCCCGGGACGGCGGGGCCGACCTCCGCACCGCGGTGCTCGACGCGTGCAAGCTCCGGTACCGACCGATCATGATGACGTCCGTCGCGTTCATGCTCGGCGTGCTGCCCCTCGCCATCGCGCAGGGGGCCGGGGCCGAGATGCGGCAGGCCATCGGGATCGCGGTCCTCGGCGGGATGCTCGGCGTGACGGTGTTCGGCGTCGTGCTCACCCCGGTGTTCTTCTACGTCGTGGACCGCGTGACCCACGGCCGCATCGCGACGCACCCGTACGTCGTGGCGGTCAGCGGCGCGCTCCTGTACGCCCTGCGGCTGAAGTTCGTCCGCCCGCTCGCGGCCGCCGCCCGGAGGGCCGCGACCGCGGCCGTGCGCCGCGCCCGGCCGCCGCTCTCGAAGTGACCCGCCCCCGGCCCGTGGTTCCGACCCCCGACCCCTGACTCCCGACCGCCGATGTTCACCCGCTTCTTCATCGACCGGCCGATCTTCGCCACGGTGCTGTCGATCATCGTCGTACTCGCCGGGGGCGTGGCGCTCACCTCGCTCCCCGTCGCGCAGTACCCGGACATCACGCCGCCCACCATCGAGGTGTCGGCCGTGTACCCGGGGGCGAACGCGCGGACCGTCGCCGACACCGTGGCCGCGTCGATCGAGCAGCAGGTGAACGGCGTCGAGGACATGATGTACATGTCGTCGACCTGCGCGAACGACGGGACGTACACGCTCACCGTCACGTTCAAGCCGGGGATCGACCTGAACATCGCGCAGGTGCTGGTGCAGAACCGGGTGAACCTCGCCGAGCCGGTGCTGCCCGACCTGGTGAAGCGCCGCGGGGTGACGGTGAAGAAGAAGTCGCCCAGCCAGTTGATGATCATCAACCTGTACGCGACCGGCCCCGAGGCCGAGAGCGACGACCCGGCCACCCGCTCGAAGGTGCTGCTGTACCTGAGCAACTACGCGACCATCCAGTTGCGGGACGAACTCGCGCGGCTCGGCGGCGTCGGCGACATCACCTACCTGGGCCAGCGCGACTACTCGATGCGGGTGTGGCTCGACCCCGAAAAACTCGCGGCCAAGGGGCTCGCCGCGGCCGACGTGACGCACGCCATCGAGCAGCAGAACGCGCAGGTCGCGGCCGGGCAGATCGGCCAGCCCCCGGCCCCGTCGAAGCAGGCGTTCCAGTACGCGATCAACACCCTCGGCCGGCTCACCTCGGAGGAGCAGTTCCGCGAGATGATCCTGAAGTCGGACGAGACCGGCGAGCGCGTGGTGCGGCTCAAGGACGTGGCCAAGGTGGAACTCGGCGCGCTGAGCTACGACCAGAGCTGCACGCTCAACGGGAAGCCGTCGGTCGCGCTGTCGGTGTACCAGCTCCCGGGGACCAACGCGATCAACACGGCCGACCGCGTGCGGACCAAGATGGAGGAGCTGAGCGCCCGGTTCCCGGACAACGTGAAGTTCGCCATCGTCTACGACACGACGCCGTTCATCCGCGAGTCGATCGACGAGGTGTTCGTCACGCTCCGCGACGCGGTCGTGCTGGTCGCCATCGTGATGCTCGTGTTCCTCCAGTCGTGGCGGGCCGCGATCATCCCGCTGGCCGCGGTGCCGGTCGCCATCGTCGGCACGTTCGCGGCGATGGCCACGCTCGGGTACTCGGTGAACAACCTCACGCTGTTCGGCCTCGTGCTCGCGGTCGGCATCGTGGTGGACGACGCCATCGTCGTCGTCGAGGCGGTGCAGCACTACCTCGAAGAGGGGCTCTCGCCGAAGGAGGCGACCGGGAGGGCGATGGACGCCGTCGCCGGGCCGGTGATCGCGGTCGGGCTGGTGCTCACGGCCGTGTTCGTGCCGTGCGTGTTCATCTCCGGCATCGTCGGCGAGTTCTACCGGCAGTTCGCGGTCACCATCGCGGTGAGCACGCTGCTGTCGGCGTTCAACTCGCTGACCCTCAGCCCGGCGCTGTGCGCGCTGCTCATGAAGCACACCCCGCCCGGCGAGGCGAGCGAGCCCCTGCCCCGCGTCGCGTTCCCGCTCGCGGGTGCGGGCCTGGCGTACTGGCTCCTCACCGGGCACCTCCGCGGGGTGCCGGCGCTCGCGGGCCTGCCGCCGGTCGCCGTCCCGGTGCTCGCCGCGCTCGCCGGCGGGCTGGCGGGGTGGGTGCTGCGGATCGTCCTGAACCGCACGCTCGGCTACCTGTTCCGCGGGTTCAACACCGTGTTCGACGGGGTCACGAAGGGCTACCTGCTCGTCGTCGCCGGGGCGGTGCGGCTCTCGCTCGTCGTGCTGATCGGCTACGGCGGGCTCCTGTACCTCACGTACCACGTCATCACCACGACCCCCGCGGGGTTCATCCCGCCGCAGGACAAGGGCTACCTGCTCGTGAACGTCGTGCTGCCGGACGCGGCCTCGCTCGGCCGCACCGAGGAGCAGATGCGGCTCCTCGAAGCGACGGCCCGCAAGACGCCCGGGGTGCTGCACACGGTCACGGTGTCGGGCCAGTCGGTGCTGCTGGGCACGAACGCGCCGAACTTCGGGACGCTGTACGTGATGCTCGACGACTTCCCGAACCGGCACGCGCACGACCTCGGGGCCGACGCGATCGCGGCCAAGCTCCAGGGCGAGCTGGGGGCCGCGGTGCCGGGCTCGGAGATCACCGTTCTCGGCGCGCCGCCGGTGGACGGCCTGGGGAACGCCGGCGGGTTCAAGCTCATCGTCGAGGACCCGAACGCGACCGGCGCGCAGGCACTCGAGGACGCCGGCCGCCAGCTCGTCGCGGCCGCGGCCCGGGAGCCGGACCTCCGCGACGTGTTCACCGGGTTCCGGGCCGACACGCCGTGGCTCACCCTCAACATTGACCGCGACGCGGCCCAGACGATGGGCGTGTCGGTGTCCGAGGTCGTCAACGCGCTGCAGGTGTACTTCGGGTCGCTGTACGTCAACGACTTCAACCTGTTCGGGCGGACGTGGCAGGTGAACGTGCAGGGCGACGAGCGGTTCCGCAAGCAGGTCGCGGACCTCAAGCGGCTCCGGGTGAAGAGCGCCCGGGTCGAGGCCGAGAACCGCACCGCGGCCGAGCGGGCCCGCGCGACCGGACGGCCCGTGCCGGCCCCGCGGGAGGTGATGGTGCCGGTCGCCGGGTTCATCTCGGTGAAGGAAACGACCGGCCCGGTGATGCTGCTGCGGTACAACCTGTACCCGGCCGTGTCCATCAACGCGACCCCGGCCCCGGGCGTCAGCTCCGGGCAGGCGATCGCCGCGATGGAGCGGGCCGCGGGCGGGCTGCCGCCGACGATGAAGCCCGAGTGGACCGAACTGGCGCTGCTCCAGCTCCAGACCCGGGACACCGCGGTGAAGGCGTTCGTGCTGAGCGTGGTGCTGGTGTTCCTCGTGCTGGCCGCGCAGTACGAGAGCTGGGGGCTGCCGCTGGCCGTCATCCTCGTCGTGCCCATGTGCCTGCTGAGCGCCGCCGTCGGCGTGCGGGCGGCCGGGCTGGACATCAACATCTTCACGCAGGTCGGGTTCGTGGTACTCGTGGGCCTGGCGTGCAAGAACGCGATCCTGATCGTCGAGTTCGCGAAGCAGCGGGCCGACACCGGGGCGGACCGGTACGCGGCGGCGATGGAGGCGAGCCGGTTGCGGTTCCGGCCGATCGTGATGACGAGCTTCGCGTTCGTGTTCGGCGTGGTGCCGCTGGTGCTCGCCGAGGGGGCCGGGGCCGAGATGCGGCGGGCGCTGGGCACGGCGGTGTTCGCCGGGATGCTCGGGGTCACGCTGTTCGGCATCTTCCTGACGCCCGTGTTCTTCGTCGCCGTCCGCCGCGTGACCGAGACGTGGACCCGGTTCCGCGGCCGCCCGGTCGAGGCCCCGAGCGGCCCCGAGGCCCCGCCCGCTCCCCACTGACGAGGTCAGCGACCGGGTGCGGCCCGGTACGGCGCGTGCCCGTAGTACTTCGGGGTGTCGTCGAGGCGGACGTGCAGCCACGACACGCCGGCCCCCGCCGTGCTGATCCACACCGGCTCCAGCCCCAGCCGAACGGCCGCCTCCTCGCCCACCCGAGCCCAGAGCGCGTGCTGCTGCGGTGCCGGGGCGTGCCGTACGAACGCCGCGAGGTGGCCGTAGGCCGATTCGTCGGGCGCGGGGCAGGGGGCCACCAGCACCGCGTCGCCCCGCAGGTTGGGGAAGGACACGACGGCGTCCGTCGTGAAGTGTTCCGCGAACGCCTCCGCGTCGGTGGGGCGTTCGAGAGACGGCGCATCGAGCAGCACGAACTCGAACGCCCGGTCCGCGGTCGCGGCCGTGACCGGCGGCGTCTCCCACCGGAACGCGGTGAACGGCGACGCGGCCAGCAACGAGTTGAAGTACGCCCGGAACTCGGCGTCGTGCTGCCAGAGGTGCACCGCGTCGGCGTACGTCACGTACCGGGCGTCGCACTCGATTGAGTAGTGAGTGGCGCGGCCGCGGCCCAAGTCTTCGGTCCGACACGCCCACATCGCACGGCCTCGCGGAACGGGTGGGGTTGGTGCCCCGGAAGTGCGAGCGCCCGGCTCCACCGGAGCCGGGCGCGGGGTTGTCACGTCGTCAGGAATTCGAAGGGGGCTCAGGAGCGACCGCCGCCGCCACCGTAACCGCCCCCACCGCCGCCACCGCCGTAGCCACCTCCGGCGCCGCGGCCACCGCCGCCGCCGCCGTAGCCACCGCCGGCGCCGCGGCCACCGCCGCCGCCGCCGTAGCCTCCGCGGCTACCGCCGGCACCACCGCCGCCGTAGCCGCCGCCGCCGCCACGTTCTTCACGCGGCTTGGCTTCGTTGACGGTCAACCGGCGGCCCTGGTACTCGGCGTTGTTCATTGCTTGAACGGCTTCGTCGGCCCCGCTGGACATTTCGACGAACCCGAACCCGCGGCTCCGGCCGGTCTCCCGGTCCATGATGACCTGGGACTTGGTCACCGTGCCGTACTGGCTGAACAGGTCGATCAGTTCCTGCTCAGTGGTGGTGAACGGCAGATTCCCGACGTACAGATTCTTGCTAGCCATGACATTCCCCCCCGGCGGGTCACCTTCACCGACCCGTCCGGGAATCTCCATCGGACCGGCCGCGCCATCGCGGTCGGGAGGACGACTCGTACCGGTCCGCCGCCCGAGCCAGCACCCCACGCCCGCTGCTGATATGGTGTTAACAGGGGGTGGTGTGCGAGGTTCAGAAGGGTCCGCCGCGGACGTGACCAACTTGATGAGCTTCGAGCGGTTGCTGCCAGTAGTGAACTGTCGCAAGGCTTCAGCTTCAGATCCGGGGGGGACCCCCTCAGGTGATCAGAACGCGAGCGAAAGGACCTGTTCGGTGTCCTCCTTGCTGGCGGGGTCCACCCCCCGCCAACTAAGCGTCAACTATACCGGCGCGACCTACCCCGCACAGCCGAAAATTCAGAAATCTGGCATACGCTTTGGCTCTCGCCGGACCACGCTCTCCGCACCACTTCCGCAACCCGCCGGACCGGGTAGGGATCACATTAGTTGGTAGACGTTCGTTTCATGCGGCCGTGGACCGC
>NZ_JBHYGG010000043.1:0-20065 GCF_051859125.1 Gemmata sp. | reverse complement strand
GTGTTGGGAAATCAGTGGCGGGCGGCCTGTGCCACCAAACCCAGCAAATCGCCTACTTTAACAACCCGGCGTGAGCGCCCGCTCAATGGTCGCCCGCACCTGCGAGATCGGCACCCGCTCCTGCTTCAGCGTGTCGCGGTCGCGGATGGTGACCGTGTCGTCCTTGAGCGTGTCGCCGTCGATGGTGATGCAGAACGGGGTGCCGGCCTCGTCCTGCCGGCGGTACCGGCGGCCGACCGCGCCCTTGTCGTCGAAGAACACGTTGAAGTGCGGCTTCAGCGACCGGTACAGGGCCATCGCCTTCTCGGGCATCCCGTCCTTGTTCACCAGCGGGAAGATCGCGGCCTTGATCGGCGCGAGCCGCGGGTGGAACTTCATGACCACGCGGGTCTCCTTGTTCCCCTTGGCGTCGGGCACCTCGTCCTCGGTGTACGCCTCGCACAGCACCGCGAGCGTGAACCGGTCGGCCCCGGCGCTCGGCTCGATGACGTGCGGGGTGAACTGGTACTTCTCGACGTCCGCGGCCGGCGGGCTCGTCTTCAGCCACTCCTTGAACGAGTTCGTGCTGCGGCCGGCGCTGTCCGCGTTCCACCTCTCCTCGTCAAAGTAGTTCAGCTTGTCGTTGCCGCTGCCCTTGGGCGGTGGCGCCGAGTGGGCCTTCAGGTCGAAGTCCCCGCGGTGCGCGACCCCTTCGAGTTCCTGCGGCTCGTCCGAGAACGGGAACATGTACTCGATGTCGGTGGTGCCGATCGAGTAGTGCGCGAGTTCCTCCTTGCCCTGCTCCCGCGGCACGAGGTTCTCCGACTTCACGCCGAGGGTGCTGTACCACTTCTTGCGGAGGTCGCGCCAGTACTCGTACCACTTCATTGATTCGGCCGGGTGGCAGAAGAACTCGATCTCCATCTGCTCGAACTCGCGGCTGCGGAACGTGAAGTTCCGCGGGTTGATCTCGTTGCGGAACGCCTTCCCAACCTGCGCGATCCCGAACGGCAGCTTGAGCCGCGTGCTGTCGAGCACGTTGCGGTAGTTCGCGAAGATGCCTTGCGCCGTCTCGGGCCGCAGGTACACCTTGTTCTCTTCCGACGCGATCGGCCCCGCGTGCGACTCGAACATCAGGTTGAAGGCGCGCGGCTCGGTGAGGGTGCCGGCCTCTTCGACGTCCGGCCCGACGATGATCGGGAGGGCCGCGATGAGGTCCGGGATCGACATGACGGCGACCGTGGCCCCGGGCTTGGCGTTCGCCTTCTTCGCCTTCTTCCCCGCGACCTTCTGCGCCTCGTCGTCGCCCTTCGGGTACGCGAAGTACACGGTCTTGCCGCCCGCGTCGGCCGATAGCGCTTCGAGTTGGTCGGCACGGTACCGCTTTTTGCTCGCCTTGCAGTCCATCATGGGGTCCGCGAACCCGCCGACGTGACCGCTGGCGACCCAGACCTTCGGGTTCATGATGATCGCGCAGTCGAGCCCGACCATGCGGATCTCCTGGCCGTCCGGGCCGGGCGGCGGGTTGCGGACCATGTCCTGCCACCACGCCTCCTTGATGTTCTTCTTGAGCTCCACGCCGAGCGGGCCGTAGTCCCAGAACCCGTTGATCCCGCCGTAGATCTCCGAGGACTGGTAGATGAACCCCATGTCCTTGCAGAACTTGGCGAACTTGGCCATGTCGATCTTCGTCGGCATCGCAAACTCCGAGGCGAAGTTCTTGGTCTGAACCCCGCAAGTGAAGAGGAATCCCGCGGCAGCGCGTCGCGCCGCGGCCCGCCTCAGGGAGCCGCCGGCGGCCGCGCTGGTTCGGCCGGGGGGTGAACGGCTTAACCTACGCGCGCCGCGGATCGGATCAAGCGGCCGCGCTCCGGCGGGTGCGGGCGAACCCTGAGCGCCAGCGAGGGGGCGGGGCGCACCCCCTCGCTGGCGCTCAGGGTTCGCCCGGCCAGTGGCCCGATCCGAAGCGCACTCGGGCGGGTAGCGATTTCTCACACGCCGCTTGTGAAACGGTATAATCTCCGCGAACCACCCCCGCGGAGCCCCGCCGTGCCCGACCCCGAGCCCGCACCGTTCGAGCGCCTCGGCCGCCCGCCGAGCCTCACCACCCGCGTCGAGCAGTTGCTGCGCGAGGCCATCGCCCGCGGCCAGTTCGCCGGCGGCAAGCTCCCGACCGAGGTGAAGCTCGCCGAGCAGCTCGGGGTCAGCCGCGAGACGGTCCGCCTCGCCGCCGACGCGCTCCAGCGCGAGGGGCTGCTCGTGAAGATCCGCCGCCGCGGGACGCTGCTCCGCGCCCCAGAGTTGCCCGACCGGGTGCCGGCCGCCGAACCGACGGCCATCGCGTACCTCCAGGCCGGCTACAGCGCCGGCCCTTCGCAAGCGGAGGCCGCCACGCGGTCGATCGCCGGGCTGATGCTCCAGGGGGCCGTCGAAGAGGCGGGCCGCGCCGGGCTCCGGGTGGTCGTGCAGCACGCGCCGCACACCCGCATCGGCCAGGCGTTCGGCGACCTCCCGCACCGCGACCAGCTCAGGGGCGTGATCTTCGCGCACTACGGCGAGGAGAAGCTGCTCCGCCGCGCGACCGGGTCGGGCCTGCCGCTGGCGCTGCTCGACCACGACCTGAGCCTCCCGGGGGTCCACTGCGTCCGGGACGACTCCGCGGGCGGCGCGCGGCTCGCCGTGGCGCACCTCGCGGCCCTCGGCCACAAGCGGGTCGCGTTCGTGAACTGGCGGCAGACCGACCTGAACCCGTGGCGGCTCGACGGCTACCGCCAGGGGCTCCGCGACGCGGGGCTGCCGCGGCGGCGGGCGTGGGAGGTCGCGGTGGAACTGACCCCCGCCGGGGCGCGCCGGGCCGTGCAGCACCTGCTCACACTCGCGCCGCGGCCGACGGCCGTGTACTGCTTCAACAACACGCTCGCGCGGCTCGTGATCGACGAGCTGCGCCGGCAGAACGTGCGTGTGCCCGACGACGTGAGCGTGCTGGGCGGCGGCGGCGAGGAGGTGCCGGGGCTCACGTCGCACCAGGCCGACTGGTACGAACTCGGCGCGACGGCCGTGCGGGCGCTGCTGCGGCCCGGCCCCCCGCCCCCGAGGCCCGAGCACCATCTCGGCCCGCACAGCCTCGTGCCGGGACAGACGACCGCTGCGGCGCGAGAGTAGAAAGCGGTAAGCGGAAGGAATCGGGTCCGCCGATCCGGTGGCCGCGCCTTCGCTGCGATCGCTCACGCTCCCGGCTCGCCACCACACTCGCGCTCGATTGCCGCGAACAGCTCGTCTACTTGGCGCTCGAACACCGCTCGCAGGTCGAGCAGCACCGCGCCACCCTGCACGCGGCCGACGACCGCTGGCGTGCCCCTGCGCAGCCGAGCCGCGAGTTCGGATTCGCTCACCTCCGCAACCGTGACGGCGATCACCGCGGTCGGCACCGCAACGTCCGGGAGCGAACCGCCGCCGACATAGGCGATGTCGTCTCGCACAACGGCCGCGACACCGGGAAGCGTGCGGAGGCGTCCGGCCAGTGCCTCGCAGCGCTGGCGCAGTTCGGCGAGCGGCGTCGTGAGCATCCGCAGCGTCGGGACTTCGCTCAGCGCCTTCGCGGGGTCGCGGTAGAGCCGCAGCGTGGCTTCGAGCGCCGCGAGCGTCATCTTGTCGAGCCGGAACGCGCGCATGAGCGGGTCGCGCTCGATCTTCGCGATGTGCGACGCCTTCCCCGCGATGATGCCGGACTGCGGGCCGCCGAGGAGCTTGTCGCCGCTGAACAGCACGAGGTCGGCACCGGCCGCGATACCGGCCGACACGAGCGGTTCGCCCGGCAGGCCGAATGGGGCGAGGTCCACCGCCTGCCCGCTGCCGGTGTCGTCGATCACCGGGACGTTGTGCTTCTTCCCGAGCGCGACCAACTCCGCCAACTCGACCGCCTTCGTGAACCCGCGGACCCGGTAGTTGCTCGTGTGGACCCGCATGATCGCGGCCGTGTTCGGCCCGATGGCCGCCTCGTAATCGGCGCTCCGCGTGATGTTCGTGGTGCCGACCTCCCGCAGCGTCGCGCCGCTCACTTCCATGATGTCGGGGATGCGGAAGCTGCCGCCGATCTCGATGAGTTGCCCGCGGGAGACGATCACCTCGCGGCCCGCGGCGAGCGCCCGCAGCACGATCACGGTCGCGGCGGCGCAGTTGTTGACGGCGGTGGCGGCCTCGGCCCCGGTCAGTGCGCAGACGTCCGAACGCACCGCGTCCTGCCGGCTGGACCGCTTCCCGGTCGCGAGGTCGAGTTCGAGGTCGAGGTAGCCGCGGCCGGCTTCGTACGCGGCCAGCGCGGCGGCCTCGTGCAGCGGGGACCGGCCGAGGTTGGTGTGCAGGACGATGCCGGTCGCGTTGATGACCGTGCGGAGTGCGGGCGCGGCTTCGGCGTCGAGCCGCGCCGCGACACGACCCGCGATCTCCGCGACATCGAGTACCGGCGATTCGCCCGATGCGATCGCGGCCCGCAGCGCTTCGACTCCGGCGCGTGCGGCGGCGGTGATCGCCCCGGGGCTGTGGCGGGCGCGGGCGGCGACGAGGGCCGGGTGTTCGAGGACGCGGGCGACCGACGGGAGGTCGCGGAACGGGTTGCTCATCCGGCCGATTGTATGCCGGCCGTCACTCGGCCGCGTCGGGCGACGCGAGCTTCAGGCCGATCATGCACCCGATCATCCCGCACAGGAAGAAGACCCGCCAGAACGTGGCCGGGTCCTTGAACCAGATGATCCCGATGACGGCGGTGCCGAACGCGCCGATGCCGGTCCACACGGCGTAGGCGGTGCCGAGGCTGATCCGCTGCGCCGCGATCGTCAGGAGCCCGAAGCTGATCACCGACAGGACGAGGAACGCGACCGCCCACCACACCTTCGTGAGCCCCTCGGAGAGCTTCAGGCAGGTGGTGAACGCGCACTCGCAGACGCCGGCCAGGATGAGGATGAACCAGTACATCGCGGAGTTCCCGTTGGGAGTGCGGAACGCGGAGTGCGGAATCGGAATCCGGCGCCGGCCCCGTCTCCCACTCCGCACTCCGCGTTCCGCACTCCGCACTTCCGAGTCAGGCGGAGACCGCCTCGCGGCGACCGGCGGCAACGAGCGGCGAGTCGTGCCCCTGGGCCGGGAGCGTCGCGCGCAACTCGGCCAGCGCCCCGATCAGCCCGTCGACGGCTTCGGCGGAGTGGTTGGCGTTCACCTGCATCCGCAGCACGCCGGCCCCGTGCGGGACCGCCGGGAACACGACCGACTGGACGTAGTACCCCGCGTCGAACAGGAACCGCCCGGCCCGCAGCGTGCTCTCCTCGGTGCCGATCAGCACCGACACGATCGGCACGAGGCCGCCGAGCACGGTGTACCCGAGGTCACTCGCGCCGCCGACCAGCGCGGAGACGTTCGCGTCGAGCCGCCCCCGCAGGGCGGCGTACTCGGGCGACCCGATGACGTCGAGCGCGGCGCACACCGCGGTGAGGTACGGCGGCGGGACCGGGCCGCCGAAGATGAGCGAGTTGGACCGCATCTTCAGCACCTCGACCGCGTCGCGGGTGCCGGCCACGAACCCGCCCAGGCACGACACCGCCTTCGACAGCGACCCGACGACGAGCGTGTTCTCGTAGTCGCCCAGCGCGTCGGCGACGGTGCCGCGGCCGCCCGTGCCGAGCACCCCCGTGGCGTGCGCGTCGTCGACGTAGAGGAACCCGTCGTGCGAGCGGGCGACCCGCTGGAAGTCGGTGAGCGGGGGGAGCCGGCCGCTCATGCTGTACACGCCGTCGACCGCGACGACCGCGTGGCGGAACGGCCGCAGGCTCCGCAGCACGCGGTCCAGGTCGGCCGGGTCGTTGTGCGCGAACTTCGCGGTCCGCACCCCGCGGGCCTTCGCGACCCGCGCGCCCTCCTCCATCGAGTTGTGCGCGTACTGGTCGAGCGCGATCACGTCGTGCCGGGTGGTCAGCGCCGGCAGCGCGCCGACGTTCGCGAGCGTGACCGACGGGTAGATGACCGCGTCCTCGGTGCCGAGCCACGCGGCGACCTTGGCCTCGGCCTCGCCCTGCGGGGCGACCTCGGTGAACGCACGGCTGGTGCCGTTGTGCGCGCCCCACTCCCGCACCCCCCGCTCGATCGCGGCGAGCACCGCGGGGTGCTGGTCCAGGCCCAGGAAGCTGTCGGACCCGAAGTTCCGCAGCCACTTGCCGCCGATCTTGAAGGTCCGGTCGGGGCCGACCGCCTCGACCGTCAGGTTCTTGAGGAGCAACTCGGGCGCGTCGTCGAACATGCGGAGGAAGAACCGCGTCATGCCCGAGCGCGCGAGAGTCTCAATCGACCGGTCGAGGGGAGTGGACATAGGAGGACCCTGCGCGCGATGGATGGAGACGGAGCGGCGTCCGGACTCTTATCGGCCGCGCGAATGAGGAAGTTTGCACGGCTTGGGCGACCCGTGGCACACCAGATGAATCCGCACGGCGGGTCGGCTTGCGCTGGCAAATTGGGCAACTTGCGTCAGCGCGAAGAGGGGTTACGCACATTCCGGGCCGGACCGGGCGACGGCCGACGTGAACGGGTCGCGGAGTTGAGAGGGCGGGCCGCAGAACCCGACCCGCTGTCCGAGATGTGGCCGCCGCCCGTCCCGGGTGTCCCGATTCCGGTCACTTCTGCTTGCGGACCCAGGCGGCCCAGGCGCGGATCGCCGCGGCGCGCTCGGCGGGCGTCGCGTCGGCCTCGGGGCCGAAGTCCTCGCCGGTGACGGCCTTCAACCCGGCCCGTGCGGCGCGGGCGACTGCCGCGTCGGCGTCGGCGAGGGCGGCGACGAGGTCGGGGAGGTGGGCCGCGTCGTCCTTCATGGCCATTGCGAGAACTGCCGCGCGGCGCAGTTCCGGCTCCCCGGCCCCGGCCATCGCCCGGAGCGTCTCGGCGCTCATGCGGGTGAGCCGCTCGGCCAGCGCCTCGCGGGCTGCGCGCCGCCGGTCCCCGTCGAGCTTGGCCACTGCCGCCACGAGCGCCTGGGTGTACGCCGCGCCCTTGCCGTCCCGCACGCGAACGAGCGCCGCGTCCCAGTCGGCGTCCGGGGTGCCGACCAGATCGGCCGCGACCGCTCGCGAATCGGCTACCGGCACCGGCGCGGCCGCGGGCGTTGGGGGCGGAAGTGGAACGGGTGCGGGCAGTGCGACCGTCGGGGGCGGGACGACGGCGGCCGGCGTCTTCGGCTCGGGGGCCGCGGCGGGTCCGGGGTGCGGGTCGGGGAGCCGCGCGGCCCGGAGTTCGGCGTTCGCGGGGTCGTTCGCCACCCGTGCCGTCAGGTCGCGGACGAGGTTCGACCGGCTCAGGAACAGCACCGCGAAGCTCGTGTCGACGACCCCGCCCCCCGCCCCCTTGCCCCACGAGCCGTTCGCCCGCTGGGCCGCGACGAGTTCGTCGGCCCCGAGCTGGTACCAGTCGGTCCCGCCGATCTTCTCCAGCCCGAAGACGACGCCGACCCGCTCGAGCGACCACAGGAAGTAGAAGTCGCGGTTGCCCAGCCCGCGGCCGGCGAGGACGCGGTTCTTGCCGCCCTTGCCCGCGGGCTCCTCGCCCGCCAGCGCGCGGCCGAGCGCCGCGAGCCCGCGCTCGACGGCCGCGTCGCGGGCGTCCGCCGGGAGCTTCGCCGGGGCCTTTGGCACGGGCGCGGCCTTCGCCTTCGGCCCGGGGGCCGCGGGCGGATCGAAGAACGGGTCGGCCGACTTGGGCACGGGCGGCGGGTTGAAGAACGGGTCGTCCGTCTTCTCCGCCGGCGGAGCGGGGTTCGCCTTCGGTGCCGGGTCCGGCGTCCGCGGCCCCTCGGCCCTCAACCGCCGCTCCTCGCGGAGCCCGACCGCGGTGGCCAGCCCGAGCAGCCCGGCGCACGTCATCGACGGCGAGCCCTGGATCGGCCCGCTGTACGGCCACCCGCCGGTGCCCGTCTGCGTGGCGAGGAACCGCTTCTCGATCAGGGCGAGCGCCGCGTCGGTGGGGACGCCGTGCCGGCGGGCCACCCACGTCCCGAGGATGCCGAACTGCGTGTTCGAGTTGTCGTCGCCGCGGTCCCGGGTGCGGTCCCGGGACGTGGCGAGTCGCCCGGCGTACTTCTCGACCTCCGCGTGCAACCTCCCGGCGGGGGCCGCGGGGCGGGCGGGGGCCGCGGGCTTCGGCTCCGCGGGCGGCCGGGCCCCGGCCCGGAGTTCCGCGTTCATCAGGGCGGCCCGCAGCGCCGTCATGTCGGCCTGCGACACGCTCGCGACGCAGTCGTAGGACCACCCGCCGGCGGCGTTCTGGCCCGCGAGGAGCCGCACGCCGAGCATCTGGACGAGCGGCACGTCGGCCGGGTCGCCGAGCCGGTCGAGGAACATCAGGCCCAGCGCGACGTGGTAGGTGCGGGCCTCGCCGAACGAGGCGTCGCGGACGGCGGCCGCGATCCCCGTAACGCCGGCGTCGTCGGCCGGGGTGCCGGCTTCGAGGAGCGCGAGGCCGGCGAGGGCGGCGGCACCGGTCCCCTCGTCGCCGTCCTCGGCCTTCAGGGGCTTTGCACCGCCGTACTGCTGCTTGAGGTACGCCGCGCCCTTCTGCACCGCGGCGTCGACCTCCTTCGGCGCGGCCGCGAAGCAGGGGCACGCGAGGGCCGCGAGGGCGACCGCGGACAGGGAGCGGAGGGGACTCATTGACGTGCGCCGGTTGGGGAGGTGCGGGCCGGGCCGGCGGAGGGCGGCCCCGGGTGGGACCGCCGCGCCACTCGCGACACAACGCCGAATCACTTCTTCTGCTTGCCCGTCCAGTCCTGCCACGACTGGACGACCAGCTTCTTCTCGCCGGCGGTCGCGTTCGGGGCCGGGCCGAAGTCCTGGCCGGTGAGGCTCCGGAGCCCGGCGCGGGCGGCCCGCACGACGAGGTCCTCGTCGTCGAGGAGCGCGGCGACGAGGTCCGGGAGGTGCGCCTTGTCGTCCTTCATGGCCATCGCCAGGACCGCGGCGCGGCGCAGCTCCGATTCCTCGTTCTTGGCCATCGCCCGCAGGGTCTCGGCGTTCATCCGGGTGAGCCGCTCGGCCAGCGCCTCGCGGGCCTCGCGCCGCCGGTCCCCGTCGAGCCGGGCGACGGCCCCGACCAGCGCCTGCGTGTTGACGGCCCCCTTCGCGTCGCGGATCTTGGTGAGCACCTTGGCCCAGTCCCGGTCACCGGACCGGACGAGTTCGGCCGCGAGGGTGGCGGCCTCGCTCCCGGCGGGGCCGGGGACGAACGTCGGCACGTCGAGCGGGTCCTTCGTCACGGTGCCCGAGCCGTCGGGGGCCTTGGGCGCGGTGCCCGTGGGCAGCCCGGCCCGCATCTCCGTGGTGGTATCGTTCTGGACCTTGCCCGAGAGGTCGCGGGCGAGGTTCGACTTGCACAGGAACAGCACCGCGAACGCGGTGTTCACGTCGCCCGCGTACCCCTTGTCCGCCCACGACCCGTCGGGCGCCTGCGCGAACACCAGCGCGTGCGCCCCGGCCTCGTACCAGTTCACGCCCCCGATCTTCTCGACGCCGTAGAGCACCCCGACCCGCTCCACGGACCAGAGGAAGTACAGGTCGCCGTGCCCGTGGCTGCCGTCCTTGATGGCCAGCGCGCCGCGGCCCTCCCGGGCCATGTCGGCGAGGGCCGCTCCCAGGCCGATGAACGCGGCGCGGGTCGCGACGTCGAGGGCGTCCGCGGCGCGGGGGGGCGGGGTCTTCTTCGGCTCGGCCTTGGGCTCCGGCACCTTCGGGTTGAAGAACGGGTCGTCGCTCTTCTTCGGTTCGGGGCCGGGGTCACTCTTCTTGGGCTCGGGCTTCGGTTCGGGCTTCGTGCGCAGTTCCTCGCGGCGGGCGATCCCGGTGGCGAGGCCGATGAGCCCGGCGCAGTACATGGCCGGGCTGCCCTGGCCGGCGGCGACGCCGCTGTACGGCCACCCGCCCGTCTGCGGGCTCTGGGAGGCCCGGAACCGCCGCTCGATCAGCGCGAGCGCGTCGTTGACCGGCACCCCGTGCTTCCGCGACACCCACACGGCGATGACCGCGAACTGCGTGTTCGAGTTGTCGTCGGCCGGGGCCAGGGCGGTCTTGGCCCGGTGCGCGATCAGCGCCTGGGCGTACTTCTCCACGTCCGGGTGGAGCTTCCCGACCGGCGGCGGCTTCATCGCCTTCAGCGCGGTGATCTCGTCGGCCGAAAGGCCGGGGATGGTGAAGTCGTAGCTCCACCCGCCGTTCGACGTCTGCCCCATCAGCAGGCGGACCCCGAGGACCTGGATCAGCGGGACGTCGGCCGGGTCGCCGTACCGGTCCAGGTACAGCAGGCACAGGGACGCGGGGTACGTGCGGGTCTGGGTCCACCCGGCCTCGCGGACCGCGGCGGTCACGGCCTTGACGGCCGGGTCGTCGCCGGGGACCCCGGCCTCGAGCATCGCCAGGCCGGCCATGCACATCGGGCCGGGGCCGTTGGCGTCCCCGCCGAAGTTCGTCGGCGCGGCCTTGTACTTCGCCCGGAGCCAGTCGGCCCCCTTCTTCTTCGCCGCGTCGATTTCCCTGGGCGTCGCGGCATGCGCGCCGGCGTGAGCGAGGAGCAGCAGGGCCAGGAGCCCCGCGGTGCGAACGATGGCGGTCATTGGTCGGTACCCCCGCAGATGAGCGGATGAGAGAGTGGGGGCATTCTAACACGCGGCGCGGCGGCGGGCGACCGCCAAAGCCGGCCGCGTTACCGACGCTCACGCCGGGTCTCGATTGTATCTGGTGGGGCAGGCATTCGTGCCTGCCCCCAGTCGCGTCGGGAGGCAGGCACGAATGCCTGCCCCACCGAGGGCAACGGATCCACCAGATTCGGTATCACCGCGCGGTCACGTCCACAGGGACGAGGTGGTTGATCATGTACGTGCGGCGGTCCGGGTCGCGCTTCTCGGGCTGCGCGGTCCCCTTCGCGTCGGTGCAGCGGGCGACGAGGCCCAGCGGCCCCTTCGCGGGGGTGACCTCGGCGGTCCACTTCGCCCACGTCAGCGGCGTGCTCGGTTCGACGGTCGCGGCCGCCCACGTCTTGCCGCCGTCGGCGCTCAGCTCGACCGACTTCACGGCCTGCTCGCCGGCCCACGCGACGCCCGCGACGGTGAGCTTCTTGCCTGCGGCGACGACGGTGTTCAGCTCGGGCGACGTGATGACCGCCTTCGGCTGGATGGCGGTGATCGGCACCACCTGCGGCGACGCGGCGTTCGTGCGGTCCCAGACCGAATAGTCCATCGTCTGCCAGAACCCGGCGTGCGGCCGGTCGGTGACGACGACGCGGGTGAGCCACTTCACCGCCGCCATGCCGTACCACCCGCCGACGACGGCCCGGAGCGGCGCGCCGTGGGCCGCGGTGAGCGGCTCGCCGTTCATCTCCCAGACCAGGAGCGTCTCGTCGGCCCGCGCCTTGGCGAGCGGGATGCCGCGGTCGAAGTGGACCGGGCCGGGCGACGGCGGGTCCGAGGTGATCGCCCCCTTGTCGGCCCCGACAAGAACGACGTCGACCGCGCCGGGCTTCACGCCGGCCCGCTCGAGCACGGCCCCGAGCGGCACCCCGGTCCACTTCGCGTTGCCGACGCCGCCGTTGCCCCACTGGAGGCCGCGGCCCTGCGGGACCAGGAACACGCGGCCGTTGCCGGCGCACTCCAGCGTCACCTCGCGGGTCACGGTCGCCATCTTCTTCAGGTCGTCCAGGGTCAGGTCCAGCTTCTTCTCGACGTGCCCCTCGACCGCCAGGGTGAACCCCTTCGCCTCGACGGCCGGCACCGCGAAGTGGCTGCGCACGAAGAACTTCTCGGTCGGGGTGATCCCGCCGAGGTCCGCGAGCGGGGTCTCGAGGTTCCGCGGCTCCTGCATGCGGACGATCATGCCGTCGCCGCCGGCGGCCCGTGCGAACCGGGGGAGACCCGCGGAGAGCGCGGCGGCGGGAACGGTGCGGAGCAGCTCGCGGCGGGAGAGGTTCATGTTCGGTACCCGAGGAAATTGAACCACAGAGGCACAGAGGCACAGAGAAGACGAGGGGAGCACCGTGTTCCGACGCTCGGTCTGTCCTCTGTGCCTCGGTGCCTCTGTGGTTGGATGCCTGGTATCAGAACCCCGGGCCCTTGGTGGTGGTCTTCACCCGCACGAGCTTGTCGTTGGCGCAGATGTAGAGGACGCTGCCGTCGTCGCCCCAGGCGCAGTTGGCGTTCTTGTCGCCGATCACGATCTTGCCGAGGTAGGTGTGGTCCGGGGCGAACACGAACACGCCGTCCGGGCCGGTCGCGAAGACGTTGCCGTGCTGGTCCACCTTCAGGCCGTCGGGCAGGCCGGGCTTCTTCGCCTTCACCTCCTCGGTCGCGTCGTGGACCACCTTGCCCGCGTCGAGGGTGCCGTCGGCCTTGATCGGGAACGCCATCCAGATCGCCTTCTCGGGGTCCGAGTTCGCGACGTACAGCGTCTTCTCGTCGGGCGACAGGGCGATCCCGTTGGGCCGCGTCATCTCCTTGGTGAGCAGCGCGAGTTCGCCCTTGGCGTTGAGCCGGTACACGCCCTGGAAGTCGAGTTCCTTCTTGGGGTCCTTCATCTGGCCGGGCAGGCCGTACGGCGGGTCGGTGAAGTACAGGTCGCCGTTCTTGGCGAACGCGAGGTCGTTCGGACTGTTGAACCGCTTGCCGGCGTGCTTGTCGACGACCGTCTCGAACGACTTGCCGTCCTTCGCGAGCCGGGCGATCCGGCGGTCGCCGTGCTGGCACAGGACGAGGTTGCCGTCCTTGTCGAACGCGAGCCCGTTGGCCCCCGGCTCGGCCCCCGTGAACTCCTCCTTGCCCGTGTACCCGCTCGGCTTGAGGAAGTCGGACACGCCGTCCTTCGCGGACCACTTCACGACGCGGTTGTTCGGGATGTCGGTGAACAGCAGCGCGTTGTTCTTCTTGTCCCAGACCGGCCCCTCGGTCCACTTGAACCCGCCGGCGAGCACCTCGATCTTCGCCTCCTTGGGGATGAGCGCGTCGAGCTTCGGGTCCTTGCGGTCGATGCTCCCGATCGTCGCGGGGGCCTTGGCGTCTTCCTGGGCGGGGGTGGGGCGTGGAGAGGCGACGAGCGCGGCGGTTGCGGCGGCCGCGAGGCAGCAGAGCGAGCGGAGCATGGCGTGGGAATCTCCGAGGAGGGGCGCGGTGGGGTGCTCGGCGGGGAGAGCGTGGCCCGCTTCGTTGACATCGTACCCGCTGCGCCGGGCGGAACAAGCGGGTGCCGGCCGGGATTCGGGGCCGGCCCCGCGCACGTGCGAGCGCGAACCGAGGCGGAACGCACCGGTGTGGTATTGGTTCCCTCTCCCCTTGCGGGAGAGGGTGCCGCGAGTCCTCGAGCGGCGGGTGAGGGGTGAACCCTATTGAGATGTCGACGCTTGACCCCTCACCCGGCCGCGAAGCGCGGCCGCCCTCTCCCGCAAGGGGAGAGGGCGAGATGCAGAGCCTTCACCGCGATTCGGTACAACCCGCTCGGACCCGCTCACCCCGCGAAGTGCCACACCTGGACCGCGCCGGCCATGTCCGCGGCCGCGAGCCACGCGCCGTCGGCCGACCAGCTCACCGCGTGGACCCAGTCCTTGAACTGCCCGCCCCGGGACTTGCCCAGCTCCGAGACGAGCTTGCCGGTCGCCGCCTCCCACACCCGCACGACCGTGTCGCGGCCGGCCGAGGCGAAGTGCCTGCCGTCCGGGTGGAACGCGAGGTCCGTCGCGCCGGACTGGTGGACCGGGGCCAGCGCCTTCCCCTTCTTGCCCGCGACCGGGTCGACGAGCGTCAGCGTGCCCTCGGCCTCGCCCCCGCGGCCGACGACCAGCACCTTGCCGTCGGGCGCGTACGCGGCCGCGCCGAGGTGCGTGCCCTTGAACTCGGCCGACAGGTCGAACGCGGCCGCGCCGGTCGCGGTGTTCCAGAGCTTGATCGCCGCGTGCCGGCCGGTGTCGAACACGAGCGGCACCCGCTCGCTGACGCACGCCTGCTTCTGGTCCGGCGACATCGCGAGCGCGGCGACCCAGCCCTTCACCTGCCACCGCTTCGCCACCTGCCGGCTCGCGACGTCCCAGAGGACGACGTGGCCGGCGTCGTCGCCGGAGAGGGCCGTCCTGCCGTCGCGGGACAGGTCGAGCGCCGTCACCCACTCCTTGTGGCCGTCGAACACCTGCGACGCCTTGACCACGCCGACGGTCGCGGGAATTGGGGGCGGCACCTTCGCGCCGTTGCCCTTCCGCCGCTCGGCGTCGGCGATCGCCATCGCGTTGAGGACGATCTTCTCCTCGCCCGCGGCGCTGGCGGCCGTGTCCCACAGGCGGACCGTGTGGTCGTAGCTCGCGGAGAGGAGCGTCTTGCCGTCGGGGGTGCATGCGAGTTTCGAGACGCAGTTGGTGTGGCCGTCGAGTTTGAGAACCGGCTTGGGCGGGTCGCCGCCCGGCTTCTCCGGCAACTCCCAGACGAGGACGCCGCCGAGGTTGTTCCCGGCCGCGACCCGCCGCGACGCCCCGAGGAACGCGACGGCCGTGACCCAGTCGGCGTCCCAGGTCAGCGTCCAGACTTGCGTCGGCTTCGTGAGGTCGGGCACGGGATGCTCCAGGGGAGTTGCGGCGACGGGCGCGGTGCGTGGGTGTTTGGGCGAACCCTGAGCGCCAGCGAGGGGTGAGCGTCACCCCCTCGCTGGCGCTCAGGGTTCGCCCGATTCCGGTTCCGACCCCGCGGCTCGACAGGAGTCACGTCAACCCAGCAACTCGGTGATCGGCTGGGAGCCCTCGGGGGTGAGCCACACGGGCCGCACGCCGGACAGGTGCTTCGCACGGTGGTTGATGCCGAGCGCCTTGTAGACCGTCGCGAACAGGTCGCCCTCGGACACCGGGTCGTCCTTCACGTCCTTCCCGTCGGCGTCGGTCGCGCCGTACACCTGCCCGCCCTTGACCCCGCCGCCCGCCAGTACGATCGTCCACGCCCGGATGTAGTGGTCGCGGCCGGCCCGGTTGTTGATCTGCGGGGTGCGGCCGACCTCGCCCATCCACACGACGAGCGTGTCTTGCAGCAGCCCGCGGTCGGCGAGGTCGGTGAGCAGCGCCGGCCACGCCATGTCGAGTTGCTGCATGTTCGCCTTGTGGCACACGAAGTTGTCGGCGTGGCTGTCGTAGTTCTCGTGCCCCACCTCCACGAACGGGACGCCGGCCTCGACCAGCTTGCGGGCCATCAGGCACCCGCGGCCGAAGTCGCTGTCGCCGTACCGCTCCTTCGCCGCCGGCCACTCCTTCGAGATGTCGAACACCGCCTTGGCCCGGAGCAGCCGCCACGCCCGCTCCTTCGCGGTGCGGTGGCTGTCGAACGGCTCGGCCCTGTGGTCGGCGGCGAACTCGGCCTCGACGAACCGGAACAACTCGGCCCGCTTCTTCTCGGCGTCTTCGGCGAGGTACGGGCTGGTGAACGAGCCGAGCTTCCCCTCGCGGCCGAGGCTGAACGGCTCGTGCGCCGGCCCGAGGTACCCTGCCCCGGCGTTCCCGCACGACCCCATGCGGACGAACGTGGGCAGGTCGCTGCCGAGGTCGCCGTTGAACTTGGCGATCACCGCCCCGAGTTCGGGGTGCGGGGTCCGCTCCGACATCTTGTAGCACGTGTGCATGTGGTAGATGCCGTCCGGGTGGTCCGGCGAGTGCGTCTTCATGCTGCGGATCACCGCGAGCTTGTCGGCGACCGCCGCGACCCGCGGGAGGTACTCGCACACCTGGAGGCCGGTCACCTTCGTCTGGACCGGGCGGAACGGCCCGCCGGTGGCGCGGCCGGGCTTCATGTCGAACGTGTCGATCTGGCTCGCCCCACCGTTCATCCACAGCAGGATGCACCGCTTCTTCGCCTTCGTCGCGGCCTCGGCCGCGGACCGGGCGTGCGCCAGCCCGCCCCAGTTGGGCAGCACGAGGCCGCCGCCGGTGACGGCCGCGCCCTTCAGGAACGCCCGCCGGCTCAGGTGCTCACCGGCGCGACACAGCGGGTTCATGGGTTGGTCCTTGGCGAGCGGCGGTGAACGTTCTTGCCCTTCCCCCTGGTGGGGGAGGGTGGCGAGGCTCTGCGAGCCGGGTGGGGGGAGAGCAACACGCGCGATATTGCTCTCCCCCCCACCCGCTCCTCGAAGACTCGGAGCGACCTCCCCCACCAGGGGGGAGGTCAGTGGACCGCACCGGCCGCCCGCGCTTCGGCAAAGGGCAAAGAACGCGGCCGGCCGCATCAGTGGTTGAACCGGAACTCGGAGCTCGTGAGCAGCACCCAGACGGCGTCCTCGACGCGGGCGTCGGGCTTCGCGTCGGCCTTCAGGAACGCCGCGAACTTGGACACCTCGGCCGGCTTCGGCGGGCGGCCCAGCACGCTCAGGTACAAGTGCTCGACCCGCTTCTCCCACGGGTCGGTGGACGCCAGGAGCTGGTCGGTCAGGTTCCCCTTCTTGCGGCGGGCGAACACGCGGACCTGCTCGGCGTTGTTCCAGAACAGGTGCTCGGAGAGGCTCCCCTGGAAGTCGCCCAGGCCGTTGGTCGGCTCGCCGAACGCCCGCATGAAGTAGTCGTCGGGACCGGCCGGCTTGTCGCCGCCCTTGCCGTCGGCCTCGAACGCCGTGGCGGTCCGCAGCGCCCGCACGATTTCCTCGGCGGTGAGCGGGCGGACGCGGGCGCGCTCGAAGTGCTTCGGCAGCGCGTCGGTGACCGGCCCGGTGCCCGCGAGCTGGTACGCCTCGGAGTTCGCGATCTCCCGGATGAGGGCCTTCAGGTCGTACCTGTTTGCGGCCAACTCGCGCGTGAGCGCGGCGAGCAGTTCGGGGTGCGACGGCGCGTTCTCGGCCTGGAAGTCGTCGGCCGGGTGAACGATGCCGCGGCCCATGAACTGCGCCCAGACGCGGTTCGCGACCGCACGCGCGAAGAACGGGTTCTCGGGGGCCGTCACCCACGCCGCGAGCTTCTCCTTCCGCGAGAACGGCGGCCTCGGGAGCTTCGCGCCGGCCTTCGGCTGCGGCTCCTTGGCGTCCTTGGGTGCGGGCGGCTCGGTCAACTCGTCGCCGCCGAGGAACCGCGGCCGCACCGGCTCGCCCTTCTTCCCCGGTTGCTGGTCCTTCGCCGCGCCGCTGAACAGCACCTCGCCGGTGCCCTTCTCCGCGACCGTGTACGCCTTCGCGTTCCCGGAACTGCTCTCCTCGATCACCACCCGCACGAAGAACCCGGCCATGCCGTAGAAGTCCTTCTGCGTCCACCGGTCGTAGGGGTGGTCGTGGCACTTCGCGCACCCGAGTTGCGTGCCGAGGAACACGCGGCTGACGGCGATCGTCGCCTCTTCGGGCTGGTTGCGGAACTGCACCTGGAACAGTTCGGTGCCGGGCTGCTCGCCGAGCAGCACCTCGCGGGCGACCCGGTCGAACCCGGTGCCGGCGGCGAACTGCTTCGCGAGCCACGCCTTGAACCCGTCGCGCTTGCGGGTGGCGTCGGCGTTGCCCGGGTGCCGGCCGAACAGCACCTGGTCCCACACGTCGGCCTGCTGCCGCGCGAACCGCGGGTCGGCGAGGAGCGAGTCGATCAGCTTCTCGCGCTTCGACTCGCTCGCGTCGGCGAGGAACGCGACCGCTTCATCGTGGGTGGGAACGGTGCCGACGAGGTCGAGGGTGACGCGGCGGAGGAACTCGGCGTCGGCCGACCGCGGGGCCGGGGCGACGCCGGCCTTCTTCCAGCTGGCCTTCAACTCGGAGTCGATCACCGCCCGGAGCGGCGGTTCGGCGGCGCGGCCCGCCGGCCCGGAGAGGAGGGCGGCGGCCGCGGTCAGCAGCAGTGCGGGGGACAGTCGCATCGGATGGCCTCGGGCGGGCCGGCGGGCGGGGACGGGGCGGCTCAGGCGGCCGCCCCGATAATAATCGCGGGTTCGTCGGCGGCATCGCAGCCGCCGGCGGCCACGTCCACCACGTCGATGAGCCGGGACACGCGGCGGTAGATCAGGCCGGCACTGCGGTCGTCGGCGCGGAAGGTGATCGAAATCACCGCGGCCGTGATGTCGGCGGCACACCGCTCCATGCGGAGCGAGTCCACGGCGACGTTCACCGACGAGAACGCTTGCGCCACGCACGTCAACAGGCCGGGGGTGTTCACCCCGACGACGCGCAACACCTGATCCTGCTGCGTCTCCATGCGACCTCCGAGGGGACGCCCCCGGCCGGGTGCCGGTGAGCGGGCACAGGTCAGCGTACCACACCGGCCCGCAGTTGCGAGGGGTTCGTGGTGTTACGCCGCAGGCTTGTCAATCTGTCAATCGAACGGGGTCGCGCGGCCCGCCCGGGGCGTACAACAATCCCGCTGCTCATCTCTCACGGAACCCGCCACATGACGCTGCCCACCCGCTGCGGCCTACTCGCCGCGCTGCTCCTGTGCCCCGCCGCGGCCCGTGCGGCCGAGCCGGCGAAGCCGAACGTCCTCATCGTGCTCACCGACGACATGGGGTTCTCCGATGCCGGGTGCTACGGCGGCGAGATCAGCACCCCGAACCTCGACGCGCTCGCCGCGAACGGGCTGCGGTTCACGCAGTTCTACAACACCGGCCGGTGCTGGCCGTCGCGGGCTTCGATCCTCACCGGGTACTACGCGCAGCAGGTGCGTCGCGACGCGGTGCCCGGCGTGAAGAGCGGGGCACAAGGGGTGCGCCCGGCGTGGGCGCGGCTCCTCCCCGACCTGCTCAGGGCGCAGGGCTACCGCTCGTACCACTCGGGCAAGTGGCACGTCGACGGCAAGCCGCTCGGCGGCGGGTTCGACCGCTCGTACAGCCTCAACGACCACGACCGGCACTTCGGGCCGAAGCAGCACACCGAGGACGACAAGCCGGTGCCCCCGGCGGCACCCGGCGACGGGTACTACTCCAGCACGGCCATCGCCGACCACGCGATCAAGTGCCTCAAGGAGCACGCCGAGAAGCACGCCGACAAGCGGTTCTTCGAGTACCTCGCGTTCACCGCCCCGCACTTCCCGGTGCAGGCCCCGGCCGAGGACGTGGCGAAGTACCGCAAGCTGTACCTCGACGGGTGGGACGCGCTCCGCGACGTCCGGTGGAAGCGGCTCCAGGAGTTGAAACTCGGCGGCGGTTCTCTTTCCCCGATCGAGCGCGAGGTCGGGCCGCCGTACCCGTTCCCGGACGCGATCAAGAAGCTCGGGCCGAACGAACTCAACCGCCCGCTGGTGTGGAAGGACCTGACCGCCGAGCAGCGCGAGTTCCAGGCGGGCAAGATGGCGGTTCACGCCGCGATGGTGGACCGCCTAGACCGCGAGATCGGCCGCGTCATCGCGCAGCTCCGGGCGATGAACGCGCTCGACAACACGCTCATCATGTTCCTGTCCGACAACGGCGCGACGGCCGAGATCATGGTCCGCGGCGACGGGCACGACCCGGCGGCCGAGCCGGGCTCCGCGGCGACGTTCCTGAGCATCGGGCCGGGGTGGGCGAGCCTGTGCAACACGCCGTTCCGCCGGCACAAGTCATGGGTCCACGAGGGCGGCATCTCGACGCCGCTGATCGTCTCGTGGCCGAAGGGGATCAGTGCGAAGGGCGAACTCCGGCACACGCCCGGCCACCTCATCGACATCGTGCCGACGGTCCTCGAGGTGACCGGCGCGAAGCGGTTCGAGGCGTGGGAGGGCCAGCCCGTGCCCGCGGCCCCGGGCAAGAGCCTCGCGCCGGCGTTCGCGAAGGACGTCACGGTCGCGCGCGACTCGCTGTGGTGGCAGCACGAGGGGAACCGGGCGCTGCGGGTCGGCGACTGGAAGGTCGTCGCGGCCGGGAAGGACGCGGCGTGGGAACTCTACGACCTGGGCACCGACCGCTCGGAGACGAAGAACCTCGCGGCCGACAAGCCCGAAAAGCTCCGCGAACTCGTGGACCGCTGGACCAAGGAAACCGAGGCCTACGCGGCGCTGGCGAAGAAGGACGCGCCGCCCGCAAAGGGCAAGGAGTGAGCCAATGGCAACCTCGAAGCGGTGGTGAGATGGCGAAGGTGGTTCCCCCTCACCCGCCGCGAAGCGCGGCGACCTCTCCCCCGAGACCGGG
>NZ_JBHYGG010000042.1:0-20137 GCF_051859125.1 Gemmata sp. | reverse complement strand
TGAACCCTCGCTCGGCGCTCGGGCTCGGACCAATACGAATGCAACAGATTCGGTACGAGCCCCCCGAGTGATCGCACCACCTCAAGACCTCGGGGGGCTCACGCCCCCCGCTCGCCGAGGAGCGTGACCCGTGAGCGCCGAGCCGCTGCTGACGCCGGACGTCCTCCGCAAGCTGGAGGTGCTCGAACTCGTGTCCCGCAAGGTGCGGGCCGGGCGGCAGCGCGGCGACCGGCTCTCGAAGCGCAAGGGCCGCGGGGCCGAGTTCGCCGACTTCCGCCCGTACTCCCCGGGCGACGACCTACGGTTCCTCGACTGGGGGCTGTTCGCCCGGTTCGAGCGGCTGTTCTTGCGGCTGTTCCTCGAGGACGAGGACCTGCACGTTCACCTGCTCCTCGACGTCAGCCGGTCGATGGCGTTCGGCGCGCCGCAGAAGCTGCTGTTCGCGAAGCGGGTCGCGGCGGCGCTCGGGTTCGTCGGGCTGGTGAACCTCGACCGCGTCACCGTCACCGCGTTCGCCGACACGGTGCTGGGCAAGAGCCCGGCGCTCCGCGGCCGCCCGGCGCTGCCGCGGCTGCTGGCGTTCCTCGACGCGCTGGAGCCCGCGGGGGCCGGCGACTTCAACCGGGCGATGCGGCAGGTCGCGCCGGCGCTGAGCGGCCGCGGGGTGGTCGTGGTGCTGAGCGACTTCCTCGACCGCGGCGGGTTCGCCGACGGCCTGCGGTTCCTGGCGTCCCGCGGGCTCGACACGGCCGCGGTGCAGGTCCTCGCGCCCGAAGAAGTGGAACCGACGGTGGTGGGCGACTTGCGGCTGACCGACGCGGAGGACGGCACGGCGGCCGAGGTGACGGTGACGGCGGACCTGCTCGACCGCTACCGCCGGGCCGTGGCCGCGTTCCGGGCGCGGCTCAAGGGCGACTGCAACCGCCTGGGCGTCTCGCTCGTCCAGGCGACCAGCGACGTGCCGTTCGACCGCGTCGCGCTGGGATTGCTTCGCAACTGAGAGTGATGGGAGTGTTGGGAGTGTTGGGAGTGTTGGGTGTTAGGAGAGTTTGTTCGCGCGCCCTGAGCTGGTCGGTTCAACCCAACACTCTTCAACACTCCCAACACTCTTCAACACTCCCAACACCCAACACCCAACACTCCTCAACACTCACGCACGCGAGCCGAAGTACGCGGCGGTGGCGGCGATCAGGATGCCCTCCCAGACCTGCATCGCCTGCATGCTCGGCTGGTCCGAGAGCTTCGGGAGGACGGCGAACTGGAACACGGTCTCGGCGAGCAGCAGGAAGAGCGCGATGACGCCGACCCACGCCCGGATGCTGTAGAAGAACTGGTTCTGCCGGCCGAGGACCGACCGCAGCAGCAGCGCCACCCCGAACCCGCCCGCGAGGCACCCGAGCAGCACCGGCCACTCGGGGATCTCGGCCGCGTTCGGCGTGAGCTGCGCCGCGAGCCGGTGCGGGTCCTTGAACCCGACGTAGGCGACGACCGCGATGCTCCCGCCCACGAACAGGATGCGGAGCACCCACGGGAGCGTCGCGGAGTTGCGGACCGCGTCGACCGGGTGCGACGCGAACGACAGGAACACCAGCGTGAGCAGGAAGAAGTGGGCGATCGGGGCGGTCCGCTGGGCCTCCCACGGCACGAGCAGCAGGATCCAGAAGAACGAGCAGATCATCAGCGACAGGATGCCGCGGACGCTGCCGGTCGGGAGCCCGAAGGGCTGGAACTCTTGGGAGAGGGTGTCGCCGTTGGCCATCGCGGTGTCCTCGGTGGAGCGGGACTGTCTCTATAACCCAGTTCGGCGGCCGCGGCCAAACCTTTCCCCGCGACCCGCGAACCGGTTCCCGCCGAATTCCAATCCCCCGCGGCGTGCGGCGAACCTACAGTAGTCCCACCACCGCCCCTTCGGAGGCCGCCGCGATGCGAGTTCTTGCGAGTGTTGGTCTGGCCGGGTGCCTCGGAACGCTCCTCGGCTGCGGGGGCGCGCAGCCGCCCGCGGACCCCGCACAGGTGCAAGTCGCGCCCCCCGGCGACACCGGCGAGGCGGCCGCCCCGACGAGGAAAGCCGACCCGTACGAGATCGACCCGGCGAAGCACGTCGTCCCGGCGGCCCCCGCGGCCGGCGTGCTCGGCGGCAAGCCGTTCGCCCCGGACCGCGTCGAGCTCGAAGGGCACCGGCTCACGCTCCGGCAGGGGAAGGACTTCTTCGCCGACCTGGAGGTGGTGCTCGCCATCCACGAGCAGGTGAAGCTCGGCGACGGGGTCAAGATCGTCGTGCGGCCGAACCAGCGGTGGACGGACCGCATCCCGTCGCTCCAGTCCGCGGTCCGCTCCGAGAAGGGCCTGCCGGACGTCAAGTTCATCAACGACGACTACGCGCTGACGCTGGAACTCGGCAAGCCCGAGAAGGGGAAGATCCCCGGCAGCATCTACCTGTGCCTGCCGGACTCGTCCCGCAGCTACCTTGCCGGGACGTTCGTCGCCGAGCGGAAGCGGGGGCTCAACGACCCCCCGGGTGCGGACGACGCGCCGTTCATCCGGGGCACGCTCTCGCCCCCGGTGAAGAAGGACGAGTTCGTCACGATCGGGTACGTCGGCCGGACCGCGGGCGGCGAGGTGATCTCGGACGGGTGCGGCGCGTCGGTGTACGACGGCGGCGGGGGCGCGGTGCGGTCCGGGTCGTTCGCCCCGCGGGCGGCGAGCCTGCGGTTCGAGAAGTTCGTGCCGCACTACGACTTCGCCCGCCTCCCACCCGGCCGCTACCTCGTGCACGCCCGGGTGAAGGACGGCCCGCTGGCGTGGGCCTGGGCCGAGGTGGCCGCCGGGGGGCAGGTGACGACCGACCTGAAGCTGGCGGGCACCGCGCTGGGCACCGTCGAGGTCAAGGTCCCGCCGCGGACCCGCGACGTGCGGCTCGTCCCCGCCGATCTCGGCGTCCCGGCCCCGGACGAGAAGTTCCTGGGCCGGCTGGAGTTCGCGCTGGACCTGGCGGGCGAGGCGAAGGACGGCGTCGCGACCATCGCGAACGTCCCCGCGGGCCGGTACCAGGTGCGGTCGGGCGACCTCCGCACCGGCGTCGAGGTCACCGCCGGCCGGACGGCGAAGGTCGAGCTGAAGGCCGCGAAGTAGTCGCCCCTGGCGAGCCGCGACCGCGAGGGAGCGGGTCGTGGCATTCGCATGGGTCCGAGCCCGAGCGCCGAGCGAGGGTTCACGCTCACCCCTCGCTCGGCGCTCGGGCTCGGACCCGAACCGCCGGGCTCGGACCCGAACCGCGACCCGCACCGCCAAGCGGATCTCGCTCGTCTCGGCCTCCTCGAACCGCTACGCTGGAAAGCGGCGCAGGTGCCCCACCCCGGACTCGGGGGAGGGGCCGGCCTTTGCCCGCATCATTGGCGTGAGGAGTTGCTGTCATGCTCGCGTTCGGCAGGCGCGCGAAATGGCTCGGCCTCGCGGCCGTGTTGCTCGCGTCCGTCGCGGTATACGTCATCCTGATCACGCGCCCGCTGACGCCCGAGCGGGCGCGAGCCGCGCTCGCCGAAAGGTATCCCGATCTCCGCGACGCGCCCACGGTCGTGCGGCCCGACGGTACGTTTCTGATCGGCGACTGTTGGTGTAATCCCGTCACTGAGCGGTATGATTTCTATCCCCCCCGCCCTTTCCTTTTCGGCAACAGACCGGCCGGGATCTTTGGGGGGGCCTTTCTTCGCCGCGTGCCCTTTGGTAGTTGGGAGGTGTCGACCATGGTGAGGTTTCGCTGCAGCTATCAAGAGTAAACGCACGCGGCCCGGCTTTCGCCGGGCCGCGTCAGTTCCCCCAACCTACTCTGGTCGCGTTACGCGCTCTTCTTGCCGGGGGTCTTCTTCTCGCCGAGCTTGCGCTCGCCGCGGACCACCTCGGCGGTGATGACGTGCTTGCCCTTGTGCTCCAGTTCCGGCAGGTCGTACATCACGTCGAGCATCACCTCTTCGACGATCGCACGCAGGCCGCGGGCGCCGGTGTCGCGGGCCTTGGCCCGGTTCGCGATCTCCTTGAGGGCCGACGTCTCGAACTCGACCTCCGAGCCCTCCATCTCGAACAGCTTCTGGTACTGCCGCACCAGCGCGTTCTTGGGCTCGGTGAGGATCCGCAGCATCGCCTCCTCGTCGAGCGGGTCGAGCGGCGCGAGCACCGGGAGCCGGCCGACGAACTCGGGGATCATGCCGAACTCGATCAGGTCGTCGGCGGTCACCTGGTTGAGCAGGTCGCCCAGCGAGCGGTCCTTCTGGGCCTCGTTCACCGCCCCGAACCCGATGCTCTTGCGGCCGAGCCGGCGGCTGATGATGTCCTCGATGCCGACGAACGTCCCGCCGCAGATGAACAGGATGTTCGACGTGTCGACCTGGATGTACTGCTGCTCGGGGTGCTTGCGGCCGCCCTGCGGGGGCACGTTCGACACGGTCCCTTCGAGCATCTTGAGCAGGGCCTGCTGCACGCCCTCGCCGCTCACGTCGCGGGTGATCGACACGTTCTGCGACGTCTTGGCGATCTTGTCGATCTCGTCGATGTAGATGATGCCGCGCTGGGCCGCCTCGATGTCGAAGTCGGCGGCGTGGAGCAGCTTCAGGAGTAAGTTCTCGACGTCCTCGCCGACGTACCCGGCCTCGGTGAGCGTGGTGGCGTCGCCGATGGCGAACGGCACGTCGAGGATCTTGGCGAGGGTGCGGGCCAGGAGCGTCTTGCCGCTGCCGGTCGGGCCGACGAAGAGGATGTTGCTCTTCTCGATCTCGACGTCGCGGGACTCGCCGATGCTGAGCCGCTTGTAGTGGTTGTGGACCGCGACCGACAGCACCTTCTTGGCCCGCTGCTGGCCGATCACGTACCCGTCGAGCTTCTCCTTGATGGAGCGGGGCGACGGGATGTTCGAGGTGGACGCCTTCGGCCCGCCGCGGCGCTTCTTCTCCTGGTCGATGATGGACTGGCACAGCTCGATGCACTCGCCGCAGATGTACACGTCGCCCGGCCCCTCGACGAGGGGGCCGACGTCGCGGTGCGAGCGGCGGCAGAACGAGCAGTAGGCGTTGCGGTTCCGCCCGGCGGTGCCGGGGGGCTTGCGGACGCCAGTGTCACCGGTTTTCTCAGCCATGATCGTCCTGGGCTTTCTTGTGCGGGCCGGCGGAGGTCAGGGGTTGTTCGCGTGACGGGCGGGGGGCCGCGTCTTCAGGCTAATCATACCGCCGGGGAACAGTCGCGCGGCGCGGGTTCGGGAGAACAGGCGCAACCCAGCGCGGCTGGCGGGCGGACGGTACGGGTTCTCCACTTCTGGCAGGCTGGGCGAGTCAGACGGGGGGGCCGCGCGACCCGTCCCCCGGGGGCACCGGCGGGAGCGGGTCCGGCGGGCCGGCGGCCGCCCCGGCGGTGCCGGTCGCACCGGTCGCCACGCCGTCGCCGGCCCGGGCCACCGCGTCGCGGACCCGGGCGGCCACCTTGTTCCGCAGCCGGGCGTACTCCTCCTCGGTGATCTCGCCCCGCTGGAGCATGCCGCGGAACCCGCTCAGTTCCTCGGTCGCGTCGGGCGGCGCGGCGGCGTTCTTCCGCCACTTGTCCACGAGCCAGATCACGAACGCCCCCGCGAGCAGCGCGACGGCGATGCCGGCGGTGCCCCAGATGACCTCGGGCTCGCGGAACGGGTCCGGTCTCGCCTGCGCCAGTAGCGCCCACACCATCGCCTGCGCCCTCCCCCACTTTCGGGCTGTTGCGCAGTTTACCCAATTCGCGGGGGGCGTTTGAAGTTCAATTTCCGAACGGGGGTTCGGAGAGCGAAGAACAGGGGAGAAGGCGGGAAACCAAAAGCGGGAAAGACAATCGGGCACGGGCACGGGCACGCACGCGGGCACGGATCAGAACCGGAGGACGCATCGCCCCCGATCTTCCCGTCTTCCTCCGTGCCCGTGCCCCAGCCCGTGCCCGTGCCCGACTCCGCCTTCCGTTCTGCGGCCGCTGTCGCCGAAAGGTCACGCCATGCGCGACTTGAGTTCGGCGTCCACGGCGTCGAGGTACTCCTCGGTCGCGAGGTACGGCGTCTTGTCGCTGATGAGGATGGCGAGGTCCTTCGTCATCTTGCCGGACTCGACCATGTCCACGCAGACCTTCTCGACCGTCTCGGCGAACTTCACGAGTTCCGGCGTGCCGTCCATCTTGCCGCGGTAGATCAGCCCGCGGGTCCAGGCGTAGATCGACGCGATCGGGTTCGTGCTGGTCTTCTTCCCCTTCTGGTGCTCGCGGTAGTGCCGCGTGACCGTGCCGTGCGCAGCCTCGGCCTCGACCGTCTTGCCGTCCGGCGTGGTCAGCACAGATGTCATCAGGCCGAGCGAGCCGTACCCCTGAGCGACGGTGTCGGACTGCACGTCGCCGTCGTAGTTCTTGCACGCCCACAGGTAGCCGCCGCTCCACTTCATGTTCGCGGCGACCATGTCGTCGATGAGGCGGTGCTCGTAGGTCAGTTTCTTCTCATCGAACTTCGCCTTGAACTCGGCGTCGAAGATCTCCTGGAACAGGTTCTTGAACCGGCCGTCGTAGACCTTGAGGATCGTGTTCTTCGTGCTGAGGTACACGGAGTAGTCGCGGCCCAGGCCGTAGTTGAAGCACGCCCGTGCGAACCCCTTGATCGAGCTGTCGAGGTTGTACATCGCGAGCGTGACGCCGCCGCTCGGGGCCTTGAACACTTCCTTCTCGATGGCGGGGCCGCCGTCGGCCGGGGTGTACGTGAGCTTCACCGTGCCCGCCCCGGGGAACAGGATCTCGCTCGCCTTGTACTGGTCGCCGAACCCGTGGCGGGCGACGACGACCGGCTTGTCCCAGTGGCCGACGAGCCGCGGCACGTTCTTGCAGACGATCGGCTCGCGGAAGATGGTGCCGTCGAGGATGTTCCGGATGGTGCCGTTGGGCGACGGGTACATCCGCTTGAGGTTGAACTCCTTGACGCGGGCCTCGTCGGGGGTGATGGTCGCGCACTTGACGGCGACGCCGTACTGCTTGGTGGCCTCGGCGCTCTCGAACGTGACCTTGTCGTCGGTGCGGTCCCGCTCCTCGATGCCGAGGTCGAAGTACTTGAGGTCGATGTCGAGGTACGGGAGGATGAGCTTCTCACGGATCTTCTGCCAGATGATGCGGGTCATCTCGTCGCCGTCCATCTCGACGACGGGGTTCTTCACCTTGATCTTGGCCATGGGGCGGCTCCGAATGGGAATGCGCGGCAGAAGCGGCTAGCTTATCCGCCGGGCCGGACCGCGAACAGAAGGGGGCGGCCCCGGTGAACTCGTCGCGGTGTGAGAGGTGCGGCGGGCGCTCCGGTCGGGTAGGATCGGGGAACAGCCCCTGGCGCCGGGAGGACTGCCGTGTCCCGACTTCGCATCGCGGTGGTGGTGTGCCTTTCGACGGGCGCGGCCCTGGTGCCGTGGCCGCACGGCGCGAGTCGCGTCGATCCGATCGACCTCGTGACCGCGGAACCCGGACCGGTTGGTGCCCCCATGCCGGCACTGTCGGGTCCGCAACCGTTCGCGCTGCTGGCCCGGTTCGGCGAGACGGGGTTTCAGCACCCGGCCCCGGTGTGGTCGGTCGCGTTCTCCCCCGACGGCCGGACGCTCGCGACCACGACGCAGACCGAGCCCGTCGTCCGGCTGTGGGACGCGGCCACCGGCCGCCTCGTCCGGGAGTTGCGGGTGCCGGGGGCCGGAACCGGCGCGTTCACGCTCGGTGGGCTGTCGGCCGACGCGCGGCACCTCCTCGCCGTGCGGCACAAGGGGTACTCGCACCGGGAATTGGATGCCGAGCGCGACTGGGGCGTTCTCGACACCCGGACCGGAGACTTTCGCGAGATCGGGAAACTGGCGAGGGAGGTCGCGCCGCCCGTCGTTTCGCCCGACGGCACCGTGATTGCCGGGGTCAGTGAGAAGGGCGAGTTGATGGTCTGGGCGTTCGACCCGGCTACTCCCCCACGGGTACTTGCGGCCATCGGGGCGGAGCTCCCACGGGGGCGGAACTGCGTGGCGTTCTCCCCCGACGGCCAGCAAGTTGTGGCGCGCACTCGGGGGCACACGCTGGTGGTGGCCGCGACCAACGGTAGCGCCCCCGTGCGGCACCTCACGGGCGATCAGTGGGGGTCCTACGATTCTGTGTACTGGCCCCGCAGGGACCGCATCGTCGCGGCCTTTGAAGCCCCGATGAGAGCCCTTGACCCGGTCACCGGTCAACGACTCACTCCGGAAGGTCGCGGCGCGCGCCTTCATCGCGTCCAAGTGATCGAGGGCGGACTCCTCCTCGGGGTCGACCACGACAAGGGCGGCTGGGTCACCCTCGACCCGGACGCGCTCGTGCCGGTCCCGGCCAGCAAGTTCCAGGCGGTTCCGCAACACGAGTCGTTCACCGCGTCGCCCGGCGGCAAGGTGCTGGCGGTCGCCGACGGACACTCCGTCCGGTTGTTCGACGTGGCGACCGGCAAACCGCTCCTCCCCGACCTCGACGGGGCTGCCCACCCCGCCGATCGCATCCGCCTCTCCGCCGACGGAACGCGGATGCTCGCGGCCGGCGGCGCGATGATGCGAACGTGGGACGTGCCCCGCGGTCGATTGCTCGCCTCGGCCCCGATCACCCCCGGGGCGGATCTCTGGGGGCCGTCCAGTGTTGCCCTTTCGCCGGACGGGCGGTGGGCGATCACGTCGGCGACGTTCAACATGAATACGGTCGTCCACGACGCCGCCACGGGGCAGGTCGCGAACGGCCCCAAGCAGCACAAAGAATGGCTGTTGGTCGGCCTCGACGGAAGGGACCGCGTGTGGCTCGTGAACCGTCACACTGGCGACGTCGCGTCGCACCCGCTCCCCAACGGGCCGGCCGCGCCGGCGGTGCCGGCTCTTTCCGGTTCGTGTTTCGCGTCGCCCGACGGCCGCTGGTTCGTCTCGTCGCGAAGTCGCGACGCACTTCGCGTCCGCGACACGCGCGCCGCCAACGCCGGGTGGGTCGAACTCGAAAGCTACCGCGGTGAAGGGTTTCCCGCGTGCGGCCGCGTGCCGCCCGCGTGTGCGACCCCCCCGGGGTTCAGCCCGGACGGCCGGTACCTCGCGACGTGGTGGCGGGGGCTCAACCTGTGGCACCTCTCCGGCGGTGAGCACCGCGTGGTGCGGCTCACCACCGTGCGGGACCAGACGCGGTGGTGCCCGGACGCGACGTTCTCGCCGGACGGGCGGCGGGTGGCGGCCGTGATCGACGGCGACCGGGACTGGCCGCGGGAGGGGCGACCGGGAACGGTCCGCGTGTGGGAGACGGCGACCGGGTCCGAGGCGTTCCGGTTCGACGCGCCCGGCGGCGCGACCGGGTGCGCCTTCACCCCGGACGGCACGCGGTTGGTGGTCGCCCACCCGGACACGACGTTCAGTGTGTGGGACTACCGGGCGCTCGAATCGCGGGCCGTCCGCGCCGCGGGCGACACGTGGGCACGCCTCGCGAGCCGGGACGCCCGGGTCGGGCTGGCGGCGGTCGATGCACTCATTGCCGACCCAGGTGCCCTCACCCTGCTCCGCGAGCGATTCCGGCAAGCGGACGCGGGGCGGGTGGCGCAGCTCATCGCCGGACTGGGCGACGAAGACTTTGCCACACGCGAGGCGGCCGAGCGCGCCCTGGCGGCGCTGGGCGAGCGTGCGGAACGCGAGTTGTCCCGGGAGGCCGCCGAGTCGCCCGTGCCAGAAGTGAGGGCTCGCGCGGCCCGACTGCTGGGGCCGATCTCGGGGCCGCTCGGTGCGGCGCGCCTGCGGGCGGTCCGGGCGGTCGAGGCGACGGAGCGGATCGGTACGCCGGCGGCCCGCGACCTGTTGGTGGAGTGGGTGAAGGAGGGCGGCCCGGCGCTCGCGTCGGAAGCGGCCGCCGCACTCGCCCGGCTCGCTCCCCGCTGAGGGCGGCCCGGGGTGTGCCCGGCCGGTCCGGCCCGTACTCTATCCGCATCACCCTCCCCTTCTCCGACACGCACACCATGAGCCAGAAACTCCGCTGGGGCATCCTCGGCGTCGCCGGCATCAACGACCGCCTCATGTGGCCGCTCCAGAACGCCAGGACGGCCGACCTGCGGGCCATCGCCAGCCGCACGCTCGACAAGGCGAAGGCCAGCGCCGCGAAGAACAACATCCCCAAGGCCTACGGCAGCTACGAGGAGTTGCTCGCCGCCCCGGACATCGACGCGGTGTACGTCCCGCTGCCCAACCACATGCACGACGAGTGGACCCGCAAGGCCGCCGACGCCGGCAAGCACGTCCTGTGCGAGAAGCCGATGACGTGCGACGCGGCCAGCACCGCGGCGCTCGTCGCGTACTGCCGGTCGAAGGGCGTCCGCCTCATGGACGGGTTCATGTGGCCGCACCACCCGCGGACGCACAAGATCGGCAAGCTCCTCGATTCGGGGGCGATCGGCCAGGTCAAGACGGTCGTCGCCGCGTTCACGTTCAACCTGGACGGGCTCCCGACTTCCAACATCCGCATGCAACCGCAGGCCGGCGGCGGCGGGCTCCTCGACGTGGGGTGCTACACCACCTACGCGATCCGCTGGTGGATGCGGGCCGAGCCGGTGAGCGTGTGGGCGCGCGCCGAGTTCGTCAACGGCGTGGACGTGGCCATGAGCGGCGTCCTCATGTTCGCCGACGGCCGCACGGCGCACTTCGACTGCGGGTTCACGCACCCGCTCCGCACCTGGGTCGAGATCGTCGGCACCGAGAAGACCCTCCGCGTCCCGAACATGTGGATCCCGGACGACAGGGCCGCGTTCCACCTGTGCCAGCAGGACGGCGAGTTCGGCGAGAAGGTCGAGGTGGTCGAAACGCCCGGCGAGAACCAGATGGTCCACATGCTCGACGACTTCGCGGCGGCCGTGTTCGAGAAGCGCGAGCCGCACCCGAACGCGGACGAGGCGGTGAAGACGCTCAAGGTGCTCGACGCGCTCGCCAAGTCGGCCCGCGAGAAGAAGGAAGTCGCGGTGTAGTTCTGATGGGGCCGGGCAGACAAGAATGTCTGCCCCGGTACCGCCGGCGCATACAACAACCGTCCGGCCGAAACCCTGTCCGCCCGTCCCGTTCGCTCCTTCCCCGGAGACCTCCCGTGAAGCGCCTCGTCCTCCCCCTGCTCCTCGGCGTCGCGACGACCGTCGCCGCCACCGCCCAGGACAAGAAGCCCGCCGGCCCCGACCCGAAGATGGTCGAGAAGGTCGAGAAGGCGCTGCCCGAGAGCGCCCCGGCCAAGCCCAAGGCCGCCCGCAACATCCTCGTGTTCAGCAAGACGGCCGGGTTCCGCCACTCGTCCATCGCGATCGGCACCCGCGCCATCACCATGATGGGCGACAAGACCGGCGCGTACACCGTGACCGCCACCGAGGACGAGTCGTTCTTCGAGCCCGAGAAGCTCGCCAAGTTCGACGCCGTGTTCATGCTCAACACCACCAACGACTGCTTCCAGCCGAAGGTCGCCGACAAGAACAACAAGGAGCAGGTCGAGGCCGCGAAGCAGCGCGAGGAGCTGCTGAAGAAGAGCCTCGTGGACTTCGTCTCCGGCGGGAAGGGGCTGATCGGCGTCCACGCGGCGACCGACACGTACAAGAACTGGAAGGAGTACAACCAGATGATGGGCGGGGCGTTCGTGAGCCACCCGTGGCACAAGCCGGTGCCGGTGAAGGTGGTCGACCCGAAGAGCCCGATCAACGCCGCGTTCGACGGCAAGGACTTCGTCATCGCCGACGAGATCTACATGTTCCGCGACGACACCGCCCTGGCCACCGACCGCCGCTACCTGCTCGCCATGGACATCGAGAAGATGGACGAGAAGGACCGGGCCGGCGGCAAGCGGAAGGACGGGTCGTACCCGATCAGCTGGATCAACACGCACGGCAAGGGCCGGTGCTTCTACTGCTCGCTGGGCCACCGCGAGGAGATCTACTGGAACCCGACAGTCCTGAAGCACTACCTCGCCGGCATCCAGTACGCGCTCGGCGACCTCGAAGCCGACGCCACCCCCGCGAGCAAGTGACCTGATCTGCCAAGCCACGCGCCACGCCCGCCCGTCGTTCGCGACGGGCGGGCGTGCTTGCTTCTTGTCTGAGTCACCGCACCACGGGATTGGGTCCGCGTGTGGAGTCGGACCAGGTGCCCGGCGAGCCGGGAGCGTCAGCGACCGGAGGTGGGCGCTCCACAAGAACTCCGTCCGCTCGCTGACGCTCCCGGCTCGCCACGGTCCCCGGCGCTCCGAATCTCGCTGCACGAGTCTCACCCCTCTCTCGTGCCTCGGTGTCTGCCCCCGCGGTCGGGCGGGATTTATCTCCTGTGACCGCCGCGCGTCGCGTGGTACACTGCCCTCAGCCTACCCCCGCCTCCCGTCAGATCCCGTCCGGAGTCTCACATGCTCAGGATTGGCACCCCCTCCCGCCTCGGCCGGCGCGACTTCCTCACGGTTGGCGGCCTCACGCTCGGCGGCCTGTCGCTCCCGTCGATTCTCTCGCAGGCCGGCGTGCCGCTGTCGGAAGCCGGCCGGCCGATCACCGACAAGGCCGTCGTGTTCCTGTTCCTGCACGGCGGCCCGAGCCAGTTCGAGACGTTCGACCCGAAGATGACGGCCCCGGCCGAGGTCCGCAGCGCCACCGGCGAGATCCCGACCCGCATCCCGGGCGTCACGTTCGGCGCGTCGTTCCCGAAGCTCGCGGCGATGGCCGACCGCCTCGCCATCGTGCGGTCCTACGTCCCCGGCGACGGCAACCACGACATCAAGCCCATCGTCGGCAAGGACGGGTTCGGCGCGAACCTCGGCTCGGCCTACGCGAGCGTCGCCGGCGGCAACAACCCCGAGAACGGGATGCCGTCGAACGTCGTGCTGTTCCCGCGGGCCGTCGACCCGAACGCCGGCGTCGAGCAGTCCGGGTTCGGCAAGTTCATTTCGAACGGCCCGTTCGCGGCGTCGGCCGCGCCGTTCCAGCCCGACGGCGGCGGCTCGCTCAAGAAGGACATGACGCTCAACCTCCCGCTCGACCGCCTCGACGACCGCCGCTCGCTGCTGAGCGGGTTCGATCAACTGAAGCAAGGCATGGAGACCGACGCCGGGGCGATGGACGCGTCGCGGCAGAAGGCGTTCTCGATCCTGCTCGGCGGCGTCGGCGAGGCGTTCGACCTGGCCCGCGAGGACCCGAAGACCGTCGAGCGGTACGACACGTCGAAGCTCATCGCCGTGGACAAGATCAGCAAGAAGTGGAACAACCACAAGCACTACGCCGACAACGCCCGGACGCTCGGGAAGCTCCTGCTGGTGGCCCGGCGGGTGATCGAGCGCGGGGCCGGGTTCGTCACGGTGACGACGAACTTCGTGTGGGACATGCACGCCGACAGCAACAACGCCACGGTGACCGAGGGCATGGGCTACATGGGGCCGCCGCTCGACCACGCGGTGAGCGTGTTCCTCGACGACCTCCGCCAGCGCGGCCTCGAAGACAAGGTGCTGCTGGTGGCGTGCGGCGAGATGGGCCGGTCGCCGCGGATCAACAAGAACGGCGGCCGCGACCACTGGGGGCCGCTCGGCCCGCTGCTCCTGGCCGGGGGCGGGCTGCCGCGGGGCGTGGTCATCGGGAAGTCGACCGCCAACGGCGGCGAGCCGAACACCGACCCGGTCCGCATCCCGAACCTGATCGGCACCGTGATGCACACGATGTTCGACGTGGGCAAGCTCCGCGTGACCCGCGGCGTGAGCCGCGAGGTGCTCCAGATGTCCGAGTACGCCCCGATCCCCGACCTGCACGGGTAGGACAACCGGCACGACTCGCACGACCGAACCGACCGCCCCGCGCGGCACCGGTTCCGCGCTTGACCGCGCCGCGCGGCCCCTCGACAATCTGCTTCACCCTCCCGCACCGCCGCCGGGCCGCCCCGGCCCGCGCGGCTCGCGTGCCCCGAGTCGCCCCGGAGTCGCCCGTGACGCCCCGCCGCCCCTCCCTGTCCGTGGAACAACTCGAGAGCCGCGAGGTGCCCGCGGGCCTCTCGCCGCAGGCCGCCGACAACGTGGTCACCGGCCTGTACCACCAGATCCTGCACCGCGACCCGAACGCCGCCGAACTCCGGCGGCTGGGCAACGAGCTGGAGGCCGGCGTCCCGGTCCGGCGGGTGGCGAACCAGGTGTGGAGCACGCCCGAGTTCCGCGGGCTGGAGGTCACCGCCTACTTCGGGGCGTACTACGGCCGCACCCCGACCCCCGCCGCCAAGGCCGCCTGGGTCGCGGTCCTCGACGCGGGGGTGCCCGAGGCCGAGGTGATGACCCGGTTCCTCGCGTCCGCCCGGTTCTCGGCCCGGTACACGACCGACGCGGACTACGCGACCGGGCTGTACCGGGTGCTGTTCGACCGGACGCCCGCCCCGGCCGAGGTGACCGCCGCGACGGACGCGCTGGCCGCCGGTGCGTCCCGCGCGGACCTCGCGGCCGCGATGCTCGACTCGCAGGAGTTCCACAACCGGCGGATCCGCGGGATGTTCCGGGCGGGCCTCGGGCGGGCCGCGACGCCGGCCGAGGTGCGGGCGTACGCGGCCCTCTGGGACGCCCCCGGGGGCACGATCCGGTCCGTCGAGGTGGCGTTCCTGTCGTCGGCGGTGAACGTGCGCCACCTCGCGACCGGCGGCGGGGTGCCGCTCGCCAGCCCGCTCGTGACCGAGTACCAACTCGACTACACCACGGGCGCCCCGTCCACGCACGAGATCGTCGAGGCCCCGACCCGGCCGGGGTTCTTCTGGATCACCGGCCAGAAGCACGACGCGCTGGTGCTGTTCGACTCGGCCACCGGCGGGCAGACCGAGTACCCGCTGAGCGTGCCGGGGGTCGCGGCCCCGCTGGGGCCGCACGGCATGTTCTTCGACGACCAGGGGCGGTTCTTCGTCTCCCTGGAGTTCGCGGCCCTGCTCGCGCAGGTGGACCCAACCACGGGCGCGGTCCTCCGGACCATCGACACGCGGTTCGTCGGCCTGCCGGGCGGCCCCGACCCGGCGCTCAACCCGTCCCCGCACGACTTCGTTTTGGGGGCGGACGGAGCGACGATCTGGTTCACCGGCAAGGCGACCGGGACGGTCGGCCGGGTGAACCCGGACGGGTCGATCGACACGTTCCAGTTGCCGACGGTCGGCTCGGTGCCGATCTACCTGTCGCTCGGGCCGGACGGCAACATCTGGGGCACGGAACTGGTCGGGAACGCGATCTTCCGGGTGACGGCCGCGGGGGTCGTGACCGAGTTCCCGATCCCGACCGGGAACAGCCGCCCGATCGTCATCACCCCGGACCCGCTCGGTCGGCCGTTCATGTGGTTCAGCGAGGAGGCGGGCCACAAGGTCGCGCGGATCAGCACCACCGACGGGTCGTTCGCCGAGTTCGCGGTGCCGAAGCCGCAGAGCAACTCGATCCTCGCCGGGCTGGCGTTCGACCGGGCCGGGAACCTGTACACGCAGAGCTACGTGGACCCGAACAACCCGGTCCCGAGCGGCCCGGACTACATCATCAAGTTGAGCAGCGAGATCCTGACCGCCCCCGCGGGGGACCTGCGGGGGGTCGCGGTGACGAACTACCAGGTGCCCAGCACGGGCACCGTGTTCCACCGCATCACCCTCGGCAGCGACGGGAACATGTACTTCACAGAACTGGCGCTGGACAAGGTGGGCCGGCTGGTCGTCGCGGCCGGCCCGTCGCCATTCCAGTTCGACTTCGGTCTGTGACGCCGCTCCGGGGGCGGCCCCGGGGCCGCCCCCGGAGCGACCCGGTGGTCACGCGGCGGCGCTCTCGCGGGTCTCGCCGTCGCCCTCGCCCTCGCCGTGGCCGTGGAACCGGTGGCCGCCGCAGATGCCGCGCTTCGACGTGCGGATGAACTGCGCCAACTCCCGGACCGCCGCGAACTGGCCCCACTCGGCCTCCATCTTCATCAGCGCCACCGGGATCGGCATCTTGTCCTTGTAGATCAGCGAGAACGCCCGCCGCACGGCCTGGATCTCGGGCGACGCGATGCCGGCCCGCCGCATCCCGATCGTGTTCACCCCGCACACCCAGTTCACCTCCTGCATCACCCAGAACGGTGGGATGTCCTTGCTCGACGCCGACGCGCCGCTGAGCAGCGCGAGCCGCCCGACCCGGCAGAACTGGTGGACCGCCGAGTTCCCGCTGAGCAGCGCCCGGTCCCCGACGACGACGTGCCCGCCGATCACCGCAGCGTTCGCGAACAGGCACTCGTTGCCGACGACGCAGTCGTGCGCGACGTGGCTCCCGGCCATGAACAGGTTCCGGTGCCCGACCCGCGTGGTCCCGGTCCCCGGGCCGACGCCGACCGGCATCCCGCGGTGGACGGTAACGTGCTCGCGGAACGTGTTCCCGTCGCCGACCTCGACGGTCGTGGGCTCGCCCTTGTACCCGAGGTGCTGCGGCGCGCCCCCGAGCACGGTGCCGGTGCCGACGTGGTTGTTCGCGCCCAGGGTGAGCGGGCCGATCAGGTGCGTCTGCGGGCCGACGACGGTGCCGGCCCCGACGCGGACGTCGCCCTCGATCACCGCGAACGGCCCGACCCGCACGTCCGGCGCGAGCTGAGCGGCCTCGGAGACGACGGCCGTGGGGTGGATGAGTGCGGGGTCGCGTGCGGGCATGCGGGCGTCCTTTCCGGCTGCCGAGGGTGTGCTCGGGCCGGAAGGTAATCCGCCCCGCCGGGCGTGCCAAGCCCAACTTGCGCCGCGGGTGTCCCCGAGATTTTGGCGAGCGGGGGACGTGAGTCCCCCGGTAAGTGAGAATCGAGGTTCTACCGGGGGACTCACGTCCCCCGCTCGCCAAAGTGCAATCGGCTCGCCGAAGGAGGCTACCCCTCGCCCTGGCCGCCCTCGGGCTTCTCGGCGAGCACCACCTTCATCGTCGTCTTGCGGGCGACCACCTTGCGGATGTACTCGATCTCGTGGAACGACCCCTTCACGGCGGTCCGGGCCTCGGTGAGCAGCACGAGCGCGCCGACCATCAGCCCGGTCGCACCGAGCAGCGCGAGGAGCACCGGCACCCAGAGCAGCGCCCCCTTGGCCGTGGTGGACAGGCCCACCGTGAGGCTCGACGCGACGAGGAGCCCGATCGACCCGTAGAAGAAGATGAGCGCGGTCTGGAGCAGGCCGAGCCGCTTCGTGAGCCACCGCACCTGGTCCGCGATGAGCGCCCGCTTCTCGACCACCTCGACCGCCGCCGACTCGTCGGGCAGCCCCTCGGCCGCGTCGCTCAGCTTGCGGACCCGGTCCACGACGCGGCCGAGCCGGTTCGAGGTCGAGAGCACCAGCGTGCCCGACGCCGAGATGAGCACCGCCGGGGTGATCATCGCCGTTAAGACTTCGCTCGCGCCGAACACGTCGGTCAGGGTCATGGGCCGGGCTCCTCCCGGGTCAGTGTAGGGGCGGCGGAACCCGTTGCCCGGTGGGGCCCCATGCGTGACAATTGCAGTTCCGCCCGCCCGCACCGAGCCGAGCCCCACATGCGAACGCTTGCACTCGCCGCACTGCTCCTGGCCCCCGCCCTGGCGCACGCGCAGAAGGACGCCGCCGTGAGGGCCGCGGCCGCCCACGCCGACGCGAACTGGCCCACCGCGCTGAAGATCTGGGAGTGGGCCGAGCCCGGCTACCAGGAGAAGAAGTCGGCCGCGGCGCTGGCCGAGGTCGCCGAGAGGGCCGGGTTCGCGGTGAAGAAGGGGGTCGCCGGCATCCCCACCGCGTTCACCGCCGAGTTCGGCACCGGCAAGCCGGTGATCGGCGTCATGGGCGAGTTCGACGCGCTGCCCGAACTGAGCCAGGAGGCGGTGCCGTTCCGCAAGCCGCGGGCCGACGGCAACGGGAACGGGCAGGCGTGCGGGCACCACCTGTTCGGGGTCGCGTCGCTGTCGGCGGCGCTGGCCGTCGGCGAGCAGATCAAGGCCGGGAAGATCAGAGGTACGGTGCGGTTCTACATGTGCCCGGCAGAAGAAGGAGGGGCCGCGAAGGTGTTCATGGCGCGGGCCGGGCTGTTCGACGACTGCGACACCGTGCTGCACTGGCACCCGGGGAGCCGCAACACCGCCGGCGACGCGACGTGCCTGGCCCGGATCGCCGTGAAGTTCCGGTTCCACGGGACCGCCTCGCACGCCGCCGGGTCGCCCGAGAAGGGCCGCTCGGCGCTCGACGCCCTGCTGCTCGCGATGCACGCGGTCGAACTGCTCCGCGAGCACACGCCCGACGGCACGCGGTTGCACCACGCGGTCACCAGCGGCGGCGGCGCGGCGAACGTGGTGCCCGAGTTCGCGGAGGGGTTCTTCTACGTCCGGCACCCGAAGGCCGAGGTCGTCAAGCAACTGTACCCGCGGCTGCTGAAGTGCGCGCAGGGCGCGGCGCTGGCGACCGAGACGAGGCTCGAAGTCGTGTACCTCGGCGGCACGATGGAGATCCTCCCGAACAACACGCTCTCCGAGCTGGCGAAGAAGAACCTGACGGCGCTCAACGACCTGAAGTACGACGCCGACGAGACGAAGTTCGCTCTCCGCATCCAGGAGACGTTCCCCGACAAGGTGGACCTGGACGAGGTCGCCAAGGTGTTCGACTCGGCGGGCAAGTCGAGCGGCGGCAGCACCGACGTGGGCGACGTGTCGTGGGTGGTGCCGGTGACCGGGTTCGGCACGTCGTGCTGGGTGCCGGGGACGCCGGGGCACTCGTGGCAGGCGGTCGCGTGCGGGGGCACGACGATCGGCAAGAAGGGGATGAACCTCGCGGCCCGCACGCTCGCGGCGACCGCCTACGACCTGTTCGCCGACCCGGCCCTGGTGGCGGCCGCCAAGGCCGAGCACAAGAAGCGGCTGGAGGGGAAGAAGTACGAGGCGATGCTCGACAAGGACCAGCCCCCGCCGCTCGACTACCGCACCCCCGGCAAGGGGAAGGCGGGCGAGTGACCGCGGGTGCGGTGGATCAAGCGGCGCGGCAAAGGGCCGGTCCGGTCCGAGCCCGAGCGCCGAGCGAGGGACCACGCTTGCCCTCGCTCGGCGCTCGGGCTCGGACCGGACACGACGCAACCCCTTGTTCGTCCCCACGGACCGGGCGGCGCGCGAAAATTCTCGGGCCGGGTGTCTCCGGTGGTGAGAGGCTCGCGTTTCTTCTCACAGACCCGCCCGCACGGGGCGGACCCGAAGGTTGCCCCCACTCCCACGAGGCGTTCCATGTTCTGGCTCACGAAGGTCCTGGCCCCCGCCGCACTGGTCGCGGCCGTTGGCGCGACCGTGGTCGTCGCGCAACCGCCCGAGCGCCGGGGCGGCGACGACAAGAAGGGCGGGGCCGAGCGCAAGGGCCGCGACGAGAAGCGCGACCCGATGAGCGAGCGGCCGGCCCCGCGGCCCGACGCGACCGTCGACGCGTGGGTGAAGGTGCTCGTCGAGAAGATCGCCGACCCGCACGACACGGTCCGCGACAGTGCCCGCGCCGCGCTCGTCCACGTCGGCCCGCAGGCCGTTCCCGCACTGAAGAAACTCGCCGACGGCGACGACACCGTGAAGGCCGTCGCGGCCCGCAACGTCATCGCCATGATCGAGCGCGGCCCGCAACCGGGTCGGCCCGGCCGCGGCGACCCGATGGGGCCGGGTGGCGAGCGCCCGGGGCAGGCCGGCGAGCGCCCGGGTGGCGACCGCCCCGGCCCCGGCGGCCCGATGGGGCCTGGCGGACCGGGCGGCGGTCCCGGCGGAATGGGCCGCGCGCTGGGCGAGTTGAACCTGACCGAGAAGCAGGAGAAGCAGGCCCGCGAGATCATCGCGGCGCACGGCAAGAAGGTGATGGAGTTCGGCGAGAAGCTCCGCGACGGCGCCGTCGACCGCGAGGCCGCCCGCGAGGGGTTCGAGAAGCTCCGCGGCGAGCTGATGAAGGAACTGAAGGGCGTCCTCGACGCCGAGCAGGTGAAGAAGCTCGAAGCGGCGATGTCGGGGCCGGGCGGGTTCGGCGGCCCCGGTGGCCGGCCTGGCGGTCCGCCCCCGGGCGGCGGCCGCCGCCCGCGGCCCGACAGCGACTGACGCCCAGTGATCGGGCGAGGGCCGGGCCGTGACTCTGGTCCGAGCCCGAGCGCCGAGCGAGGGAGCCACGCTTACCCT
>NZ_JBHYGG010000041.1:0-20177 GCF_051859125.1 Gemmata sp. | reverse complement strand
GGCCGCGGTCAGGAACTGCTCGACGTGTTCGGGGATCGGGCGCGGGCGGCTCACGGTCACGTCCTCAGCGTGGTCGGCGCGGACGCCGTGATGGTCCGGGGCGGCGCGTCGCATCGCTCCCAGGTGACCACTTCAGCGCGGCAGGAGACGCACCGGCGAACCCGCCTGGTGACACCGGGTTCCGGGTGCCGCACGAACGCGACCGGCAACCCGATCGGGCGGCCGTCAGCGTCGCGGCAGGTCGAGCAGGTGAACCCCATCGGCGCGCCCCCGTGCGTACACCGGTGTACGCACCACCAGACTACCCCGCGCCCCTCAGAGCGCAAGGACACGAGACGGGCGATTGATGAACAGGCGCGGACAGGAGCGCGGAGAACCCGCGCGCCGAGTGCATCGGGCAGGATCATTGCGCACGGACTGAACTGGCGGGGGTAGTGACAGTGGGTGTCACAGGCGGCCCGGGAGAGGTCGGGCCGGTGAGGGGTCAGGCCGAGGTGGTGGGCGGTGGTGTCCGTGCTGGCGCTCGGCGCGGGGCGACCTTCCGGAACCCGATGATCCGGGTGCTACCCGTGCGGTGTTCCGCCCACGTCCACCCCGCCTCGGCGATCGCACCCTCAGCCGCCGCGACGGCCCGCCCGATCCCCTTTTCCGTCGGGATGTACGCGAAGTTCCCGCCCGCTTCGTTCGCGTAGAACAACTCCACTGCGAGATCGCGCGGCGAGCCCGTCCAACCGCCCGGCGGCAACTTCGCAAGCCACGACTTGATAAAGACTTCGAACCGTTCTGCGATCCGCTGATTCGTGCTGGAAGACATCGGAAAATCTCCTGGCGTAGTGACGAAACTACATCTACTTGGGTGCCCAATGCGTTCGAGAGTGGTGCATAAGGGGTGTACCCCCTCCGAAGGACCCGCCGATTTGGGGCCGAACGTCTCAACGATCCTCGAGTTTCATATGCCGTTTGTTATTGTGACTCCTGCTCGTGTGTTCTGCGTGCTTGCGTCGTCGGCCGCATAACCCCACCATGCCCACAATCGATCCAGGGCCGCGTATACGGGCCGACCGGGTGCCGGGTGGGTCCTCGCCTTCCCCTCGTGCCGTTCACGGCTCTTGCCCCAGGGGGAGCGCGATCCAATGGCCGTTGTGTCGGCCGCCCGTGCCGATCTCGGCGACGCACTCGGTGTGTGTAGACGCGGTCGCGACCACTTCCCACGGGTTCCCGCGGCCGGGCCTGTACCACAACTGGAATCCGGTTGCGGGTTGGTTCGAGAACAGCACCTCGGCGGCGCTGCTGGTCAGGGTGTCGAGCATCTGGTGCGGCTCCTCTGGGCGGATTTGGTCGTTTTGGTCGTATGGTCGTAGGGGGTCCGTTCAGGGCTCCGGCGCGGGTCGTTCTGTAGGGGTTGTGAGGGAGATGGAATAGGGTAATAGTTGGCTGAGTGTCCCTATAGGGATTTGGTCGTTTATGTCGTAAACGGAGAAGCGTTGCGACCCTTCCAACCCAATCATTGCCAGTCCTTCACCCCGCCGTTTACGACCTACGACCGAACGACCGAAACGACCGAATCCCCTATTTGGTCGTATATGGTCGTAACCGCCTCACGCCTCCAACGAGAACCATCGTTCGCCCGGCCGTCCTGGCTTTCCCGGGGTCTTGACGGCGCGCGGCTCGGCCATGTTCCACCGCTGAAGCACCGTCAAGGCGTTGTCGATCTCGCCCGTCTTCTTGTTCCGGCCGAACAGGTCGCGTAGCTCGGTCCGGCTCAACCCGTTGGTGGCCTCGCGGAGTTGCGTGCGGATCTCGTCCGCGGTCGGGTCGCCCAGCGTGTCACCAAACACGAACCGCAATGAGGCTTCGCAGTAGTCCCAACACGCAATGCCGGCGCGGAGGTGCTGAACGCCGATGACGGGCTGACGGTCCAGAAGGGCGTACATCATCGACAGGCGGCAAACGTGGGCCAGGCAGCGGGCCGACATTGCGCCCACGAGGCCGGGCCGGTCTGCGGACAACCGCGGGTACTGCTCGTGCCACAGTTCCCGCGCGTCCTCGGAGCGGGTCATCACGAACCCGTTCTTCGCGAACGCGGCCGCGTAGCCGATCTCCTGCCCACAGGCTTCAACCAACTTCTCGTCTGGCGTGCCGCCGTCGGGTAGCATCTTTGACCGGCGGACGCACGCGAACAGGTGCCGGTTACCCAACCCGTTTGCGACCTCCGTAGCCGTCAGGCACCGGCGAAGCTCCTCGGACGTGATGTGTCCAATCATCGAGATGTGCGGCGCATCGCACTTGGCGGGCGACGTCTTCACCAGCGTCCTCAACTGCCCGCCCTCCCACGCCTGGCGCAGCACGGGTGAAAGGGTGTTGCCCTGCCGGTCGATCACCTTCAGCACCGACGCGAACTCCGACTCCTGAACCATCAGTCTCTTGTCACTCGCGCCGGCGTCGTCCTTCCCCGCGTCGCGCACCTCGTGGATCAGACCTTCACCCGACGACAGGCCCCGAACGATTCGCTCCGACGCCCATGAGGTGTCCGCGACTCCCAGCGCGCGCCGCGCCCAGCCCCACGACGTTCCCTTGCGCCCCGTTGCTGTGGGGCCGACGACGACGAGGAACTCGTTCCCGTAGTGGCGGTCGGCCTCGTGCGCGTAGTACACTTGCCGGCCGACGATGTTACCGAAGCCCACAAGCGTTTGAAGTAGGATCGCGACGGGGTCGGCCTCGGTGTGCGGTTCGATCGCACGAACCAGAGCGCCCATCGGCCCGTGCATCGCGGCCTTGTCGAGTACCGGCCACGGCTCGGAGCGCATCGGCGACGGCGCGAACAGAGCGGGGCCGGGCGGCTCCGCGTCCTCGCTCGGCCGCACTGCGGCGGCCTGCTCCTGGCGCTGCGCGATCTGGGCTTTCACCTCCGCTGGGTCGTTGAACGGGTCGGGGTCGCCCCCATCGTCGGCGGCGATCGGAACCGCCGGCTTCGCGGGGCGGTAGTGCCGCACCTTCGCGACCTCGAACAGCGAGTCAGATTCTGGGATGTAATCATCGCAATCGCTGTTCACGCGGCACCTCGCTCGGCCTGCTGCCGTTCGAGTTCGGCAATCCGTTCGAGCGCCACGGCAAGCGTCTGCCGGAGGGACTCGTCAAGGCGGTGCAGGTGTCGCAACTTCGCGGGTTGCTCGGCCTCGCGGGTGCGGATGAACGGCAACAGGTGCGAGCGCGGGGTGATGCCGATGTTCCACGGTTGGGGGCCGGGCAACCCCGTGAGGACTAACGGCTTCGTAAGGACTACGGGCTTCCAGTCACGCATCGGCAGATCGGTTGACCCGATGGGGTTCGTGTGCAACATTGGAACGTCCTCTTGTGGTGAGATGACGCGCGAGATCGCTTCCGCCTGGGGTTCACGGCCCCGGGCGGCGGTGTTTTGTAGGGGCGCGGTGTCAGGCTGAAACCAAGGCGTAAATCTGGTTGGCGGTGGGGATCAAGCACCCATGGCGGCGAGCGCCGCGCATGCCTTCTCGGCGGCCTTTTGACGTGTCGATGCGGAACGTGACTTCGGCGGGTCGTTGTTTGGTTCGTGGCTGTCAGAAGTGGTCGGCGTGAGACGAGACATGAAGCGAGCAAGAGCTTGGCGAGATGTGAGCCAACGGCCGCCCAGGCGACCGGCTTCGAGCTTCACCGTGTCGCCGTTCGGATCCCGCGCTCCGTCAACGATCCAACGCATCACACTTGTTGGGTTGGCCGTCCCGTTCCCGCGGTGAGCCGGGATTAGCGCGGCGGCCTGCGCGAGCGAGAGCCCGTCGCCGGCGCAGACTTCGCGCAGCACAACCTCGACTCCGAACTCTTCAACGGTCGCGGTGGTCATTGCCGTCCCTCGCAGGGTAAGTCGCAAGAACTATTGCACCCGCGCGACAGAACGCAAGTCCCCTGGTCACAGGTGGGGCGCCCAAGTTACCCACTTTCGTCAGGTGGTGCCGGCCACCGCCGGAGACCGCCGGGGGCCGCCGGAGGGCACCGGAGGGCAGAACGCGGAGCCCCGCGGCCCCATGCGGTTCTCCGCGGACTTGTGTGGGAATCGGCTATAAATCCAGGCTATAGCAAGAGATGATTCCGGAGCATGAACACTCCGGTTGTAGGGCCACCTTGGGAGGCACTTTCCGGATTAGTGGGCGCTACCCGAGTTTCTCGGCGATCGCCACCGCCAGGGCTTCGTTCTTCTCGGCGTAGACCTGCGTGACGTCGGCGCGGGCGTGGCCGAGCGTGACCTGAGCCGCTTCGAGTCCGTGGGCCTTACGTACCTTCGTCGCGAAGGCGTGGCGCAGCCGGTTAGGTGCCCACCGGTGCGCGTCCTGCCACTCCTTCAACGCGTCGCGCTGGTTGGGGGTCAGTCGCTCCCGCCACGCCTTCTGCGTCTCCCCCGCCCTTTGCCCGAGCGGAACCGGCGCGGGGAACGCCCGGTCGCACGCGCGGGCGATCGCGATCCCGTACCGTACCGTCGTGTAGTGGTCGTTGTACCGGTGCCCCTTCTTCTGCTTGGCGGCCTTCTTTACCTCGCTCGGGTACTTCTTGGTGCGGCGCTTCGCGGTCCGCTCGGCCTGCATCTCCTGCATCGCCCGGTGCGGGCTGAACAGGTAGTCGGCGTCGTCGGCCGTGCGGAACTGCGCGATCACCTCCTGAGCGCGCTTGCCGATCGCCACGGCCCGCGTGTGCCCCCGGTGCTCGTTCTTGTGCTTCTTGGGGCGGAACACCCACACGTCGCCGGTCGTGTCGATCTCGGACATGCGGAGCCGGGTCACCTCGCCCGGCCGCATCCCCGTGAGCCGCTGAACCTGAATGAGTCCCTGGACGTGTCGAACGAGGTGGGGCAGGGTCGCGTCTACCACGGCGTCATCGACCGGGCCGACGGGGTCGGGCTCGTGGGCCGGTGTGTGCCCTTTCTGCAACCCGCCGACCGTGGCAAGGGCCTGGAACACCGACGGCGGAACCAACTCCTCGGCCACCGCCCATTTGAACAACCGCTTCGCCACCCCCAGGCGCTTGTTGCACTCCGCGCGGGAGAGGCCGGACGACACCCATCCCTGCTGCACCGCGCGCAACTTGAGCGGGCCGAACTCGGTGACGGGCAGCGTGCCGTACAACGCGCGGATCGCTCGCACCACCAACTTCACCTCAACCAGCGCGGACGCCGGTTTCCCGTCGCGGGGCTTGTAGTACATGGTCGCGTGCGCGAGGTAGCGGACCAGCACCTCCGCGACGCTGAGCGCAGGCCGGCCGCCCGCAGCGGGAGCGGCACCGGAAGGCGACGCCTGCCACTCAAGCATCATCTTCGTGAATGCGGTCCGCGACTCCTGGCCGTTGAACTCGCCGGGCAACAGCTTGTCGTGGCGCGTCCCGGCCGGGTCGGTCCAGACGAACCGCCCCCGACCGCTCGCCGAATGTCGTATGTACTGTGGGGTTAGGCTCTTGGGGCGCGGCATGGGTAGCGTCCGGTGTTTTGTGGAACTTTCCACAAAACTAGCCCAGATTTAACCCTCAGTCAACCACCATGATCCGCTTTAAATCACTGGCGGTCGCTGCTTTCCGATGCTAGACAGGGAAGATCTCTTCAAAAGGGATTTCCCACTCACCGAGGCCGACGCTCACCTTGACGGTCTGCTTCTTGGCGTCGACGCGGACGACCTTGCCGGTCGAGTTGAACCGGGACACCCGCACCACCTCGCCGGTCCTCAGGGCGGAGCGCGTCTCGTTGAGCGCGGCCTTCTCGGCGGCCTCGCGCTCGAGTGCGCCGGCGCGGCGCTCGTAGTCCTCGCGCTGCTTGTCGGCCTCGTGCTGGGCCGCCATCGCCGAGACCTTCGCCTTCTCGGCCTCCTCGCGGAGCTGCTGCAAGCGGGCGAGCTCGCCCGTCTTCCCCTTGCGGCGCTTCAGGTACTTGTGCGCCCGCTTCAGCAGCTCCTTGGGGAGCTTCAGGCGGCGCGCGATCTTCAGCGCGTTGCTCATCCCGAACTGGCCGATGTGCAACCGGTAAGTCGGCCGCATCGTCTCGATGTCGAACTCGACCGCCCCGTTCTCGGCCCGCTCGTTGTTGAAGGCGTAGGTCTTCAGGTCGCCGAGGTGCGTCGTCACGATCGCCCGGCAGCCGACCGCGTCGAGCTGGTCGAGGATCGCCCGGCCGAGCGCCGCGCCCTCGGTCGGGTCGGTGCCGGCCCCGAGTTCGTCGAGGAGCACGAGGCTGTCGGACGTGGCGGTCCCGAAGATGCTGGCGATGCGCGAGATGTGCGAACTGAACGTGCTGAGCGACTGTTCGAGGCTCTGCTCGTCGCCGATGTCCGCGAGGATGTGCTTGAACACCGGCACCAGGCTCCCCTCCCCCGCCGGGAGGTGCATCCCGCACTGGGCCATCAGGCACAGGAGGCCGGTCGTCTTGAGCGTGACCGTCTTCCCGCCCGTGTTCGGCCCGGTGATGATGAGCATGTTGAAGCCGATGCCCAACCGCAGATCGATCGGAACGGTGGGAGTGCGGAGTGCGGAGTGCGGAGTGCGGAGTGAAGCAGCAGACTCCGGTGGCGCTTCTTCGGGTTTCGATTCCGCGTTCCGAGTTCCGAGTTCCGAGTTTCTGTACATCGCTTCGAGGAGCGGGTGGCGGGCGTTGCGGAGCCAGAGGCGGCCCTCGGTGTTCACGTCCGGCGGGTACATGTCGAAGTCGCGGCTAAACCGGGCCTTCGCGGTGACGAGGTCGAGCTTGGCGATCACGTCGAGCGCGTAGCACAGCGGCTTCGATACGCGGCCGACCTCGCCGCTGAGCCGCCGCAGCACCCGCTTCACCTCGCGGTCCTCGTCGGCCTTGAGCCCGACCCGCTCGATGCCGAGGTGCGCGATGCTGGCCGGTTCGATGAACACCGTCTCGCCGGTGCCGCTCATGCGGTGGACGACCCCCTGGACCTTCTGCCGGTGGTTGGCCGCGACGGGGAGGACGTAGTGGTCGCCGTGGACGGTCGCGTTGGGGTACGAGAGGATCCGGCGGAGTTCCGGGTCGCGGAGGAGCCGGCGGACCTCGGCCTTCACCTTCTCGTCGAGGTCGTACAGCTTCTGCCGCACCGCGGCGAGGTCGCGGCTGGCCATGTCGAGGACGTGCCCGCGGCCGTCGATGCACCCGCCGATGCTCTTGCCGACCGTGCCGAGGTCCTCGATCCCGGACAGCATCTCGATGACGCGCGTGAGGTGCTCGGAGAGCCGCATCCGGTACCGGTACATCGCCCCGGTGCAGTTCAGGCTCTCGGCGACCTCGATGAGTTGCTCGGCGGTGAGCATGGTGCCGATGGCGGCGCGGCGGGCGAGCAACCGGACGTCGTGCAGGCCGCTGAACGGCGGCGCCTGGCCGAGCCCGAGGGCGGTGACCATCTCGGTCGTGAGCGCCATCTCGTCGCGGATCGCCCTCGCGTCGAGGCCGGGCTCGATCTGGAGCGCGAGGTCGCGGCCGAGCGACGACGCGGCGTAGTTCGCGAGGAGGGCACGGACCTTGTCGAACCCGAGCAGGTCGAGGGTGTGAGCGTCCATTGTGGCGGGTTCAACAGCTTGTAGTTCGGCGACGGCGTTCATGCCCGCTCAGACACCCCAGCACGGTACGGGGTTCGCGGCACCGGAATTGTACGTCTGGCGACCTCCGATGAGTGCGCCTGAAGAAGCAATGGCACGCGGAACACGCGGATAAATGACAGGATGGAGAGGATCAGACGCGACCATCTTCACGGGAGCAGGTCTTTGTCTGATCGGTCTTCGATCCCGGGTCTCGTCCGCGTCGTCCGCGTGCCATCGCTTACTCTGCGTGCCACCGGCCGCTGCTGCGACGGGGTCTTTACTTCACCTGCCGCGCCCACGTTTCGAGGAAGAACCCGCTGTTGGCGGCGGCCTTGAACTCGGTCGGCTTGGGCTTCTCGACCGGCCCGTAGCACATCTTCAACTGGTTCCCGGCGATCTCGTAGATGCCGTGCCGCTTCTGGCCCTTGTACGGCCCCTCGGCGAACTCGAAGGTGATCGTGCGGGGGACCGTCGTCGCGTCGAGGCCGACGTTGGCCACCGCGAGCTTCAGCACCTTCGGCTGGCCCTTCTCCTTGTCGACGAAGTACAGGTGGTACTCGTTCTTGTCGAACACGCTGGTGACCTGCTTCATCACCTCGGCGGGCATCTGCGACTTGCCCTCGTACTCGCACTGGAGCGGCTTCCAGTTCCCCTGGAGCGCGGCGAGGTCGTCGCCGGGGCTCGGGTTCGCGGCGCGGCCCGTGAGCGCCAGCGTCCCGACCAAGGCGGCGGCCCACAGCAGCAGTGCGAACCGAGGCATCGCGTCCCTCCGAAACGTGTGCAGTGGCGGCGGCAACCTGGGGGACCTATGCCGCGGCGGGGCGGGGGCGTCAACGCCAACCCGCGGCCGGGAAAGACCGAGTCGGGCACGGGCTCGGGCACGGGCACGGATCAGAACGGGAGGCGGATGGCGCTCCCCGGCCCCCCGTCTTCTCCGTGCCCGTGCCCCAGCCCGTGTCCGTGCCCGAGTTCGGTGCCCCGCTCCACCGGAACGCGAGCCGCTACAATTCCCCGCATGGCGAAGCACCACGACGTGGCGGTCATCGGCGGCGGCATCATCGGGCTGACGTGCGCGTACTCGCTCACCGCGGCGGGGCTGTCGGTCGAGGTGTTCGACCAGGGCGACCTCGGCCGCGAGGCGTCGTGGGCCGGGGCCGGCATCCTCCCGCCCGGTAACCCCCAGCGCGCCGCCACGCCGATCGACAGACTGCGGGCCATCGGCTCGTCGCGGTTCCCCGACTTCTCGGTCGAACTCCACGACCTCACCGACATCGACAACGGGTACATCCGCTGCGGCGGCATCGAGTTCCTCGACCACGAAGAAGCGGCCGAGGTGCTGCCGCTGTGGGACGCGGAAGGCATCGCGTTCGAGAAGCTCACCCCCGCGGCGCTGCGGGCCATCGAACCGGGGCTCGTCGCGCCGCCGGGCGAACCGTACCTCCTCCCCGACTGCGCCCAGGTGCGGAACCCGCGGCACCTCGCGGCGCTGATCGCGGGGTGCGAGCGCGTCGGGGTGACGCTCCGGCCCAACGCTCGCGTCGATCGGATTGCCGCGGACCCGAAGCACCCGTCGGTCGCGGCCGGGGTGGTGGACGGCACCGAGACCCGATCGGCCAGTGCGGTGCTGATCGCGGCCGGCGCGTGGAGCGAAACCTTCTTGACGCAACGCAGCGAGCGAGCCCCCGGCGTTCACCCGGTCCGCGGGCAGATCGTGCTGCTCAAGACGCCCGAGCGGGTCGTCACCCGCGTGCTGATGATCGGCAAGCGCTACCTCGTGCCGCGGGCCGACGGCCACGTCCTCATCGGCTCGACCGAGGAACCCGAGGCGCGCTTCGAGAAGGCGAACACGGCCGCGGCGATCGCGGAGCTGGTCGCGCTGGCGACCCGCACCGTCCCGGCTCTGGCATCGGCAGAACAGGTGAAGTGCTGGAGCGGCCTGCGGCCCGGCTCGCCCGACGGGCTCCCGTTCATCGGCCCGGTGCCGGGGTGGGACAACGTCCACGTCGCGACGGGCCATTTCCGCGCCGGGGTGCAGCTCTCGCTCGGCACCGCCCGGTTGGTCACCGAGATGCTCACCGGCCGCCCGTCGTGCGTGCCCTCAACCGCGTTCGCCGTGGACCGCACGCCACACAGCGGCGGCAAGCCCGCGTTCCGGAGCTGATCCTTGCGATTGTGTCGATCAGCTTTGTAGCCGCGGATGCGGCGACCAATGGTAGCGAGGGGTGCGGCCCGCTGTGCGGGCAAACCCCTGGTCCGAGGCGTTCGCCCCCCGACCAGGGGTTCCGGCCGTCGTGCTCGCTCCACCAATGGCTACCATCGGCCGCCCCGCCGGGGCCGGAACTGACTCCCCGACCTTCAGGCCGAACTTGAAACATTGAACGAGAAACTCGAAACTAAGCGGATGGAACCCACCGAACACCGGTCCGCCGTCGGGCAGTTGGCCGACGACCTGCGCTGGCTCGAAGACCACTGCCGCCGGCAGCCGGACCTCGCGGCCCACGCCGGCACGCTCCGGCTCGCGTCCGCACTCACGCGGAACGTCATCGGGCCGTTCCTCGAGGGCCAGCCGGCGAAGCCGCTGCACGTCGCGGTCGTCGGCGGGGCCGGGGCCGGGAAGAGCACGGTCGTGAACTTCCTCGCCGGCAGCGTCGTCGCCGAGGCCAACCCGCAGGCCGGGTTCACCCGGCACCCCACCGCGTTCCTCCCCAACGGCCCCGCGTTCCAGTGGCCGACGTACATCGGCTTCATGGGGCCGCTCAACCGGCTCAGCGGCGACAAGCCCGCCAGCGCCGACGAGGACGTGTACCAGGTCAAGCGCGTCCCGCCCGCGAGGGACGGCGCGGCCGACCCGCTCTCCGATTTCGTCGTCTGGGACTGCCCGGACATGACGACCTGGGCGTCGCTCGTGTACGTCAACCGGCTCCTCGAGGTCGCCGCCCTTGCCGACGTGGTCGTCTACGTCGCGAGCGACGAGCGGTACAATGACGAGGTGCCGACGCAGTTCCTGCACATGCTCGTGCGGGCCGGCAAGGCCGTCGTCGTGGTGCTCACCAAGGTCCGCGAGTCGAACGCGCAGGCGCTCATCGAGCACTTCCGCCGCGAGATCCTCGGCCGGCTCCCGAAGCTCCCGGACGGCACCGCCCCCGCCGTGCCGGTGATCGCGTTCCCGCAGATGCCGCAGAGCGAGCGCACCGACCCATCAGGAGCCGGCGCGCGGCACCGCGTCAACCTGCTGAACCAGATCCTGATGCTGGTCGAGTCCGACACCGCGCTCCGCACCCGCACCGTGACGAACGCCGCGAAGTTCCTCAGCACCGCCGGTGACGGCCTGCTCGACGTGGCCCGCCGCGACCTCGCCGAGTTCGACGCCTGGAAGACGGCCGTGCTCGCGGGCAAGGCCGACTTCGAGGAGCGGTACCGCAAGGAGTTCCTCTCGGGCGAGCAGTTCCACCGGTTCGACCGGTACCGCGACGCCCTCATGGACCAGTTCGAACTGCCCGGCGCGGGCCGGGCGCTCGGGAACGTCATCTGGGTGCTGCGGTCGCCGTACCGGTGGACCCGGGACTACGTCGGCGGGCTGCTGGTGCGGCCCACGGTCGCGAACCAGCCGGAATCGCTCGTCCTGAGCGCGTCTCTCACCGGGTGGCTCGACCGGCTCCAGGCCGAGGCGCTGCGGCGGTCCGCGAACCACGCGGTCTGGAAGCAGATCGCGGTCCGGTTCGAGACCGAACTCGGCCCGCAGGCCCGCGAGCGGTTCGTGCAGGAGCTGCGCAACTTCGAGCTGAAGGAGACCGACGAACTGGACCAGGCCGGCAAGCGGCTCCTCGACAGTCTGGAGCAGCGGCCGGCACTGCTGTACACGCTCCGCGGCGGGAAGCTCGCGGTGGACCTCGCCGCCATCGGCACCGTCGTCGTCACGACGTGGCCGCCCGGGTGGATGCTGCTGCTCATCCCCGTTGCGGTGTCGGCGACCCACCAGGCGACCGAACTGGCCGTGCGGGCGACCGCCGAGACGGCCCGTGCGAAGGTCCGCAACCAGCGCGAGGACCTCGTCGCGACCGTGCTCACGGCCCCGCTCGCTGCGTGGCTCGCCGAGTGGCCGGCGACCGGCGGGTCGAGCATCGAGAAGCTGCAACAGGTGCTGCACCGCGTGCCCGAGATGATCCGCCAGATGGAGGCCCGCGTGCAGGCCAAGGCCGCCGAGTGGGCCGCGGCGAAACCGGCCGAACCAACGCTCCCGGGGGCGACCCAGGGTTGACACCCCGGGCCACGGACTGCCGCCCCCTTCGGGGGCTTCAATGGTTTGGAGTCCCGGAGGGACGACAGGCCGTAGCCCGGGGTGCGAGCCCCGGGTCTCACGAGGCGCGAAGGCCCGAGCATGACCCCGACCGACCCCGCCGCCGAGCCGCAGCCGCTGCTCCGCACCCTGGCCCCCCTGCTCCGCGGGCTGGAGCGGCAGGTCCGCGCGTGGCTCGACGCGCGCCGCCGGTTCCCGCTCACCATGCTCCAGCGGGCCGAACTCGAGGGGCTCGCCGACGACCTGCGCCGCCAGGCCGAGGCGCTCGACGTCGACAAGCCGCTGCTCACCATCATGCTCATGGGCGGCACCGGGGTCGGCAAGTCGACGCTGCTCAACGCGCTCGCCGGCGCGCCGATCGCCCAGGCCGCGTTCACCCGCCCGACCACCCGCGACCCGGTCGTGTACTTCCACCACTCGGTGCGGTCCGACCGGCTCGACCCGGCGCTGCGGGTGTGCCGGCTCGCCCAGCACGACCGGCCCGGCCTCGAACAGAAGGTGATCGTCGACACGCCGGACCTCGACTCGAACGACCTCGCCAACCGGGACAAGCTCACGGCGCTGCTCCCGATGGCCGACATCGTCCTCTACGTCGGGTCGCAGGAGAAGTACCACGACAAGCTCGGCTGGGACCTGTTCAAGGAGCAGCGGCAGCGCCGGGCGTTCGCGTTCGTGCTCAACAAGTGGGACCGGTGCGTGACCGGCGAGAGCGGCCTGCGGCCGGACGAAGACCTGCTCCGCGACTTGAAGGACGAGGGGTTCAGTGCCCCACTCCTGTTCCGCACGACGGCACAACTGTGGGTCGATTCCGCGGCGCAGTCCGGCACCTGGCCCCCGCCCACGCCGCCCGACCTCCCGGACGGCGAGCAGTTCACGCTGCTGCGGAACTGGCTCGAACTCGGCCTCACGCGGCTGGAGATCGAGGCGGTGAAGGCCCGCGGGGTCGGGCAGCTGCTCGCGTCGGTCGCCCGCGTCGTGGACGGCCTGCGGCCCCCGGACCTCACCGCCGAAGCCGAGAAGGTGAAGGACGCCTGGCGGCAGACGCTCGCTGCCGAGGCCGACGTGCAAGGTGAAGTGCTGGTCGGCACCCTGGAGCCATACCAGACGGAGGTCGAGCACCACTTCAGCGTTGAGGACCAGCAGCGGTACCGCGGGCTGATGTCGGCGTACCTGCGGTTCACGACGAAGATGCGGTACTCGCGGAGCGGCCTGCGGGACCGCATCCCGTTCGCCGGGCGACTGCTCCCCGGCGCGAAGGTCGAAACGCCCGTCGAGTGGAACCTCGGCGAGTTCGTCCAGCAGTGCGCGAGAACCGCCGGCGAGCGCGTCCTCGACCAGCGGACCACGGCGCTCGTGAACCGCCTGCTCGTGGAGGCCGACCAGCGCGGCTTCCCCCTGTCGCTGCTGAGCGAGCCGACCGGGGCCGTGGGCCGCATGGACTGGCGCGACCGGGTGACGCGGGCGGTGATCGACGCGCTCTCGGAAGTGGAGCGCGAGGCGACCAACCCGACCGGGGTGCGGCGGGCGGTCCGCGGCACGCTCACGGCGCTGGCCAACACCCTCCCCGAGCTGGCGCTGGTGGCGACCGCGGGCACGCTGCTGTTCAACTTCATGGTGCAGCAGATCACGCCGGGGGCGTTCGAGATGTCGCTGGTCGGGCTGGTCCCGCTGGTCGTCATCATCTCGCTGCACCTGCTGATCCTGATGCTGCTGCCGATCCGGTGGCCGGCGATCCGCGAGCGGTTCCGCAGCAAGCTCGCGGACCGCGTGGGCGAGGAGCTGGACCGGGCGTACCTCGCGGTGCCGACCGACATCGCGGCGGCGATCCGCGAGGAGCGGAAGCAGGTGGACACGCTGCTGGCCGAGACGAAGGTGGTCAGCGACTTCCTCGCCGAGCGGCAGCAGGCCGCCCAGGTGGGCGAACTCTACGGGACGTGACACACGCGGCGAGCGGGGGGCGTGAGCCCCCAGAGGTGGGTCTTCACAGCTCGCCGGGAACAACCGAGACAGGGTAGCGATCATGGCCGACGGCAAGTGGATCACCGGGCTGGTGCCCGAGACGGCGGTGGCGGACGCGGCGCGGGCGGTGCTCGACGCCCGGTTCGAGGTCGTGCGGGCCGAGCTGCCACGGGTCGTCGAGCGGCCGTACCACGACCCCGAGCACGTCCACCAACTTCGGGTCGGGACGCGCCGCGCCGCGGCCGCCCTGCGCGTGTTCAAGGACTACCTCCCCCGCAAGCAGCACCGCGCGGTGAAGAACCACCTACGGGCCATCCGCCAGGCGGCCGGCGACGCCCGCGACTGGGACGTGTTCCGCCTCGGGCTGCCGCAGGCGAAGGCGCTGGCCGCCGCAACCGGTAAGCCCGCCCTCGACTTCCTCACCGGGTACGCGCTCGGCGAGCGGACCGCCGCTCAGGTCCGCCTGGCGAGCGCGGTCGCCGCGCACGGGCTGCGGTTCATTGAGGCGAGCCGCGAGTTACCCGGCCTCGCGCGGACCCCCGAGGGGGAGGGGGACGACGCGCCGGTGACCTTCGGCACCCTGGCCGCGACGCAGTTCGGCGAGCTGCTCGGCGCGTTCGACGAGGCCGTGCGGGCGAACCCGACCGACCCGCACGACCTGCACCAGCTCCGCATCCTCGGCAAGCGGGCGCGGTACGCCCTGGAGATGTTCGTCGGGTGCTTCCCGCCGGCGTTCCGCGACACCGTGTACCCTGCAATTGAAAAGGCGCAGGAGGTGCTCGGCGAGGTGCAGGACGCGGCCGTGGGCCGGGACCGGCTGACGGCGCTCCGCGACAAGGTGAAGGCGGCGGTGCCCGGCGAGTGGCCGCGGTTCCAGAAGGGGTTCGAGGGGCTCATCGCGTCCACGCGGGCGAAGCTCCCCGCGGGCCGGAAGGCGTTCACGGCGTGGCAGAAGGACTGGGCGAAGCTGATCGCCGGCGTGCGCCTGGAGATCGTCGCCGCAGTGGTGAACGCCTGACGTCAGTTCCGCGGCGGTGGGCCGACGGGCGCGCCGAGGTCCGGCGGCGGGATGCGGTCGTTGGGGCCGGGGACCGGGCCGGGGTCGCGGAACCGGTCCGGCTGCCGCGGTGGCGGCTTGCTCGGGCACACGGCGTCCATAAATCCGGCGATCGGGGCGTTGCTGCACCCGGCGACGAAGCACACGACGGCGATTGCGGCGACCCGTTTCATGGCGGGGGAATAGGCACCATGGCCCGGCAACGCAAGGCCAACCCGGACGCGCCGCTCACAGAGGCCGACTGGGTCGCGGCCGACAACCCGCACACCCTGCTCCACCACATCCGTGCCAGCGCCAGCCACCGCAAGCTCCGCCTGTTCGCGTGCGCGTGCTGCCAGCCGCTCGTTGACCTCATCAATCGCTCGGGCGGGAAAACGAAGCTAGCCGCGACCGAACAGTACGCCGACGGGCTCATCACTGAAAAGAAGTACCTGGCCGCTTTCAACAGAATCCGACCACCGGGCCGCGGCCGCCTTCAAGGAGTGATCTGGTTCGCCTTCGCTGCGCTTGGATGGCCTGATGCCGAAGGCGTGAATTGGGGCTTCGACCAAGCGACAGAGGACCTCGTCCGCGGCACCTGGGCCGCCGGCGAGCACGCGGAGCACCACACGAACCGCGCGTGCCTGCATGCGATCAACGCCCGCACCCTGCTCGCCCTCGGCGACGTAAACGACGACCGCCCGAGCAACGCTTTTCGCATCCAGATGGACGCGGAGAAAGCCGAGTGCGCCGACCTGTTCCGCGAGGTGTTCGGGAACCCGTTCCGGCCGATCGCGTTCAACGCCGACTGGCGAACTGACACCGTGGTGTCACTCGCTACCGCCGCTTACGAGTCCCGCGACTTCTCGACGCTGCCGATCCTCGCCGACGCGCTGCAAGACGCCGGCTGCGACGCCGACGACCTACTCGCGCACTGCCGCGACCCGAAGCAGGCGCACGTCCGCGGGTGCTGGGCGCTCGACCTCGTCTTGGGCAAGGCGTAGGTGCGTCGAGGCCGGCTCGGCCGCAGAGCCGCACCATGAGGCACGTGCGGGGTGTGGTGCGCTATTGCTTTCGAGCCACGGGGCTTGCCCCCGTGGTGCTTGGAAGTGAGGAGGTCCACGGGGGCAAGCCCCGTGGCTCGAAAGATCAGAGACTGTTTTTTGCGGGACGCCCGCGGTCCCAGGAAAGACCGCGCGGCCGGCCCACGGTCACCCCGCCTCCGCGGCCAGCACCGCAACCGCGTAGGCCGGGGCGCACACCGAGACCGCGGGGCCGAGTTCGTCGTTGAGTGAGACGGTCGCCCTCGGCGGCCGGTCCGGGAAGGCTCCGTCGGCGACGCGGCGGGCCAGGAACTCCCCCGCACCCGACACGATCACGGTCGCGAGTTCCGGCGGCGACGACGTGTCGTAGTACACGCTCCGGGCGGCGGACGTGAGCGTCTCCACGATCCGCGTGTGAACGCACGTCGCGAAGTGGATCAGCCGGTCGTCGCTCACGGTCTCGCGGTCCCCGCCGAGCATCCGGGCGAGGCGGGCGAGCGCGTGGTCGAACGTGGCCGGGCGACCGTCGGCCGTGTCGCACGATTCGGGATGTTCCGCGACTCGCCCGAGAACCGTGTACACGTCCCGCGTGGTCGCGAACAACTCGGCGCACACGCGGTCCGGGTACGCGGCGCAGACCGGCGTGCGGAGCACCCCGAGGTACACCAGTTCTCCCGATTCCAGCCGGGCCGGGTCGGTCGTCCCGTAGGTCGAGGGGACGCCGTGATTGAGCGGGATGAGGTCCGTTGTGGTCGAGCCGATGTCGATGAGCAAGCTGCCGTGGTGCGGGGCGTAGCGGCCGGCGTAGGTCGCCAGCGCGTGCCAGTTCGCCGCGGCGACCTTTAGGTAATTTTGCTCCGCCGCCTCGGGGTCCAGGAACGCGCCGTCGGTGCTCCAGATGCGGACGCGGCGGCCGGCGCCCGCGACCCGCACGGCCGCGAGGATCGCCGCAACGCCCGCCCGCTTCGTCTCGAAGCAGTCGCACAACTCGCCGGTCATGGTAACCGCCAGTTCGTCGGCGTCCGGAAACCGCGCGACCAGTTCGGCGAGAGCGGCCGGGAGTTTGTCCGGTTGCTTCCAGAGGGCGAACGGCACGGTCGCGGCCCGCTTGTCCGGCGTCGCCGCCTTCAGGTTCGCCCCGCCGATGTCCAGCCCTAAAATTGACGCTGTTGCCATGCGGCCAGAATAGTCTTCAAGTCGCCGAGCCCCAATGCCGAAGGCTGACGGGCCGGTCGATTCCGACTTGAGACGCGACGCCATGAGGACGTGACGACATGCCCCGCTACCTCGTCGGGATCGACCTCGGCACCACGAACACCGCCGTCGCCTACGTCGACACGGCCGCAAAGGCCGCGGGCGGGCCGCAGTTGCACACGTTCAACGTGCCGCAGGTCGTCGCCGCCGCGCAGGTGCAGAACCTGCCGCTGCTGCCGTCGTTCCTCTACCTCCCCGGGGCGCACGACCTCGCGCCGGGGGCCATCGATCTCCCCTGGAAGAAGAACCCGAACGACACGGTCGGCGCGTTCGCCCGCAACCACGGCGCGAAGATGCCGGGCCGACAGGTCACCAGCGCGAAGTCGTGGCTCAGTCACCCCGGCGTCGATCGCACCGCCCCGCTGCTGCCGTGGGCCGCGCCGCCGGACGTTCCGCGGCTCTCGCCCCTGGAAGTGAGTGCGAAGTACCTGCGGCACCTCGTGGAAGCGTGGAACGCCGCCCCGGGCCGCAAGCCCGACGAGTTCCTTGAAGAGCAGACGGTGGTGGTCACGGTGCCGGCGTCTTTCGACGACGTGGCCCGCAACCTCACCGCCGACGCCGCGAAGCAGGCCGGGCTGAAGCACGTCACGCTCCTCGAAGAGCCGCAGGCCGCATTCTACGCCTGGCTCGGCACGCACTCGCCGGCCGAGGCCGGGATGCTCAAGCCGGGGATGCGGTGCCTCGTGGTCGACGTCGGCGGCGGCACGTCCGACTTCAGCCTGATCCGGGCCGGGGAGGAGAAGGGGGAACTCACGTTCGCCCGGGATGCAGTTGGCGACCACCTGCTGCTCGGCGGCGACAACATGGACCTCGCGCTGGCGAAGGCGGTCGAGGCGAAGCTCCCCGGCGGCCGGCTCGAAGCGGCGCAGTTCGGGTCGCTCGTCCAGGCGTGCCGAGCCGCAAAGGAAGCGCTCCTCGCGAGCCCGCCGCCGCCGAGCTTCCCGGTCACCGTGATGGGCAAGGGCAGGTCGGTCGTCGGCGGCTCGGTGTCGGTGAACATCACGCCGGAGGACGTGAAGGCGGCGATCTTCGACGGGTTCTTCCCGCACGCGGCGTTCGACTCGGAGCCGACCCGCGGCGCACGCGCCGGCCTTCAGGAGATGGGCCTGCCCTACGTCTCCGACCCGGCCGTCAGCAAGCACCTCGCGGCGTTCCTTCGCGACCACCTCCACAGCCCGGCCGCCGCGACAGCGGAAGGTGATGCGCCGGGTTCAGTGGACGCGATCCTGTTCAACGGCGGCGTGTTCCAGCCCGAGGTGCTGCGCGAGCGCGTCGTGGACGTGATGCGGCCGTGGTTCGACCGGCCCGGCGCGAAGTGGGACCCGCTCTCGCTCACGAGCCCGTCGCTCGACCTCGCGGTCGCGTGGGGGGCGGCGTACTTCGCGTGGCTCAAGCACTCGGGCGGCCGGCGCATCGGTGGCGGCATCCCGCGGTCGTACTACGTCGCCATCGAGACCTCAGTGAATGCGGAACGCGGAACGCGGAACGCGGAATCTCAGACCGAGGATCGGCCCGAGTCTGGGTCTTCTGATTCCGCACTCCGCACTCCGCACTCCGCAATTCCCGTTGTGTGCGTCGTCCCAAGGCGGATGCAGGAAGGGGACGAGGTGAAGATGGCCGCGCCGGTGCTCGACCTCGCGCTCGGCCAGCCGGTCCTGTTCCCGCTGTACACCTCCACCGTCCGCGGCGACGACAAGGCCGGGCAGGTGCTGCGGCTCCCGCCCGTGTCGCTGATGACGCTGCCCCCGCTGCACACGGTCTTGCGCGGCGGCAAGCGGACCGGGGTGAAGCAGGTGCCCGTCACGCTCGCGGCGAAGTGTACCGAGATCGGCACGCTCGAACTGTACTGCGAGACGAAGGAAGGGAACCGCTGGCGGCTGGAGTTCAACGTCCGCGACGTGCTCCGCGAGCCGACCAAGGAGGAGGCCGAGGACGACGCCAAGGGCACGCTCGTCGACGTCTTCCCCGAGGACCGCGTGCAGATCGCCGCGGCGCTGGTCGGCACGGTCTTTGGCGAGCCGGGAGCGTCAGCGACCGGAGTTGACACGGACGCCCCCGGCTCGCCTGCTCCGACTCCCGCCGAGCTTCCGAAGCTCCTCGAAGCGGCGCTGGAGTCGTCGCGGGGCGACTGGCCCACGGGGCTGTGCCGCCGGGTGTTCGAGTACCTGGAAGCCAACGCCGCGGGCCGCGGGAAGTCGCCGGCGCACCTGGCGCGGTGGTACAACCTGACCGGGTTCACGCTGCGGCCCGGGTTCGGCGACCCGGTAGACCGCTACCGCGTCGAGGCGCTGTGGAAGCTCATCACCGCCGCCGCGAGCGCCCCGGCGACCGGCAACCTGAGCGGCGGGAAGAAGGCACCTGTCGTGCCCGAGGGCGGAGCGGATTACTGGATCATGTGGCGGCGGGTGAGCGGCGGCCTGAACGCGGCGCTGCAACAGGCGCTGTACGCCCGGCTCAAGCCCGCGCTGCTCCCCGTGAAGGGCAAGGCGTTCTCGCGGCCGCCGGCGAACGAGTTGGCCGAGATGTGGCGCGCCGCCGCGACCCTGGAGCGGCTCGACGCGAAGACCAAGGAGACGCTCGGCGGGGCGATGCTCCGCGAGTGCAAGAAGTCGCCGGTGCCGGTCTACGCCTTCTGGTCGCTGACGCGGCTCGGTGCCCGCGTGCAGCTCTACGGCCCGCTCAACTCGGTCGTCCACCCGGTCATCGTCGAGCAGTGGATCGACGAACTTCTCCCGTTCACCCCGAGCAACGAGAGCGAAAAGAACGGCTGGTTGTTCTGCCTGTCGCAGCTCGCCCGGCAGAGCGGCCTGCGGGCCGTGGACGTGAGCGACCACGCCCGCGACCGCGTTCTGAGTGTGCTCCGCTCGCACCCGTGCCCCGCGGCGTGGAAGCGGATGGTCGAGGAGGTCGTCGCGTCCGAGGGCGAGGAGGCGTCGCGGCTGTTCGGCGAGAGCCTCCCGATTGGGTTGAAGCTCCGCAGTGCGAACTGATGCGGGAATATGGGTGGCTGGGCGAACCCTGA
>NZ_JBHYGG010000040.1:0-20271 GCF_051859125.1 Gemmata sp. | reverse complement strand
TGCAAGATCCTGAATTCCAAGCCACGCGCCCAACCCGCGATCAAGAGCAACTGACCGGCGGGGGTCGCCCGGAGCTGGGGGCTCGACCTGCCGGGGCCGTCGATGACGAGCAGACGGAACCCCATGTGGTGAGCGAACGCGGGCGTGGGCTGGTGTGGGGGAGATCACCACACGAGACACCAGCGGACTCGTGCGTGGGCGAGAAGCCTCCGCACGAGTCCGCTGGTCGCGGGCAGTTGTGAGCGAGAAGTTCGTGACGGGACCGGACGGAAGGCGTGGGCAACCATGACGGAGATGATCATGGATTCCCCGGACAACAGTCAGAGGAGACGTGCCCGCATTGACCCCGGCGCCCTCCCAAGAGGCTGTCCAGATCGGGGCTCGGCCGCGGCGGTCGCGGCGGGGTGGTGGGCGGGGTGCCGTGACGCGGGCCGTGTGGCTTGCCACGCATCCGGGTTGACCCGCGGCCCCTCTCCCGGCATAGGGCGGTCGATCGGGCCGGCGGCGCTTCCTTGCCGCCGAAGGCCGGGGAGTAGTCCCTGCTCCCCGGCCGCGCCCGGACTCCGCCGCACCCCTGACGCCTCGAACCTGATGCCTTCGGCGGCAGGCGACGGGGGCAGCAGTGGCCTCTGCCTTTCGGTACCCCGGGCCTTATCCCGGGCCCGTCCTCTGCTCGGCCCCGGCCGGGGGGTCCGCGGTCAGCCACCCGCGCCCGGCGGCGTACCGGACCAGGTCCACGCGGCCCCGGCACTCGAGCTTCTCCATCGCCCGGCTCTTGTACGTCTCGATGGTCTTGACGGACACGGTGATGCGGGCCGCGATCTCCTTGTTGCTGTACCCCAGGGCGATCAACCGGACCACCTCGGCCTCGCGCTCGCTCAGGGCCGCCCCCGTCTCACCGGCCGAGCGCGTCGGGCCGCCGACCAGGAGGTGGGCCATGGCCGGGTCGACGTACCTCCCGCCCCCGGCGACGACGCGGACCGCGCGGACCAGTTCGGCCGCCGCGGTCCGCTTCAGGACGTACCCGCTCGCGCCCGCCCCGAGGAGCAGCCGCAGGTACCCGACGTCCTCGTGGACCGTGAGGGCCAGCACCCGCAGGTCGGGCCGCTCGGCCCGCAGCCGGGTCGCCACCTGCGCGCCGTTGAGCCCGGGCATCGACACGTCCACGACGGCGACGTCCGGGTCGAGCTGGCCCGCGAGGGCGACCGCGGTCGGGCCGTCCTCGGCCGCGCCCACGACCGCCATGTCCGGCTCGCCGGCCAGGAGGCCCTTGAGCCCCTCGCGCACCACGGGGTGGTCGTCGGCCAACAGGACGCGGGTCACGTTCATCGGCGCCTCTCGATGTGCGCGGGGGCGACAACTCCAAGCACCCACAAGGGAGCGGGGCGATCGCGGGTATACCGGGCCGCTGCTCGCGAGTCATCAACGAACGCGGGCGTGGTGCCGCGTGGGCTGGTGGAGAGCGCCACACCGACCTCGTCGCGTCGCCGGCTACGAGGTGTGCCGCGGGAGCGGGTCCGGCCGCGGCACGACCGTCTTGCCGGTGACCGGGTCCGTGATCGTCGGGGTGAGCACCCACGCCACGTTCTGCCACATCTCGAGCCGCGCCCGGGTCGCGGCCAGCTTCTTCGCCGCGTCGTACAGCCGCTGCAGGGCCGGGTTAAGGGGCTCGGCGGCCGACGTGTTCTTCGAGCCGGCCGGGCTCATCGCGGATCCCCTGGGATTCTTCACGCGGCCGGGGCCGACGATACCGGCGACGTGCTGGGAACGCAAGGGCCCGGGGCAGGTTCTTCAACCCCCCCGGCCCGCCACGGCACGCTGGGCCTTCCGCTTCTCGTAATCCTTCACGCGGGTCCGCTCGCACGCCAGGCAGTAGTGGTTCCGGCCGTCCGGGCTATCGACCCGCTTGCTGAACTCCCGCAACTCCTTCACCGCTCGGCACCGGCCGCGGCACGCCTTGGTCCGCTTCTCCCCCGCGAGGGTGAGCACCACGGCCTCGAGGGTCGAGCCCGTGGCCGTGCGGCGGGTCCCGGCCGCCCCGAGGACCGCGGCGCTGATGACCCGGTCCCCGTTCTCAATGTCGGTCGTCCGGGCGACGTGGAGCGTGACGTCCTCGGCGAAGATGGCCGCGAGCGCGAGCCAGTTCTCGGCCGCGTGCACCTTGTCCGCGTCGACGTGCAGGGGCGGAGGCGGTGGGTCCTTCGACGCCAACTTGAGCGGGGCGACGGGGTCGGCGCGGTACACGTCGAGCCACACGCGCACGGCACCGGCGGTCACGGCAGCCCCGTCCCGGGCCTGCTCGACCGCGTACTCGCGCAGGGACTGCGGCACCCCGGGCTCCGACAGTGCGTAGAGCGCGGTCGGGGTGACGTGCTTCAGGACGTTCGGGTCGGCCGCGCCGAACACCTTGTGAACGGCCAGGAGCCGGGACGCGGTGCGGCGGGGGACCTGGGCCTCGGCCGACAGCCACGGCTCCCACCGGCCCCGCCCCAACCGCTTCCGCGCCCGGGCGAGCACCTGACCCGCGGCGAGAACTTCCTGGACGCTGTGACGCAGCCGGACGCGCAGGTCCGCGGCGGCCCGGTGCAACCACACCCGGTCCGGCTCGGCCATGCCGGCGTAGTCGAACTGCGGGGCGGCGGCCTCGTCGGTGGTGTCGGTCACGGTACGGCGCTCCGGGGGCGTGGACCTGCGTGACCGAGATGGTCACGCGGATCGCGGCGTCAGAACAGGCGGAACTCGCCCGTGTCGGGGTCGTAGCTGATCTGCGACCACTCCTCCTCGGTCAACTCGTCGTCATCGTCGTCCGGGTCGTCGTCCCCGAACTCCTCGAGGTCGTCCCCGGTCGGCCGGGCCGCCGCGAGGCTGAGCCGCACCCGCGCGGGGTCGGCCCGGACCAGGGGCGGCACCAGGGCGGCCGGAAGCGTGGAGAACGTGCCGGTGGCCGGGTCGAAGACCGCGTACAGGTCGGTGGACACGCGGCGGTACAGGCGGGGCTCGCGGGCGTGGCTCATGGTGGTGCTCCGGGGTGGGAATGGGTCCGGGCGGCCGCGGTCACCGCTCCCGCCGCAGGTCGAGGATCGGCACCCCGATGTTGCCCGGGGCGGGGACCTTCTCGACCCCCCGGGCGTGGAACGTCTCGGCCGTGCGGAGCCACTCGGTGAACAGGTCGTCGGCCGGGGCGGCCCGGTCCTCCATCGTCGCCCGGATCCGCGCGACCGCCTTGTCGATGGACTCGCTCCGGGCCATGCCGAACGACACGCCGGCCAGGATCCCGTTGAGGGCCTCGAGGCAGTCGGCCATGAACGGGACCCCGGCCTCGAGCGCCCGGTTGGCCACGTTCAGCAGGAACTCCTTGACGGGGAGCAGCCCCTCGCTCAGCGCGTCCTCCATCTTCGACTGCCGGTCGATCAGCTCGGCGTACTGCCCCCCGAGGGCTCCCCCCTCGCGGACCTGGGCCATGAGGCTCCGCACGTCGGCGTTGGCCGAGGCCGCGGCGATCTGGCCGTTGAACTGCCCCAACTCGCGCCCCCGCTTGGCCAGCGCGTCGAGCGCGTCGCCGGCCGCGGAGCCGACCTTGGCCACGGTCGCCATCGCGACGCCGGCGGCGGCCCCGTACGGCCCTAACCGGTTCAACCCGGCGACCGCCCCCTCGATCGCCCCGCCGATGGCCGGGGCGGTGCTGCCCGCGGCGACCCCCGATGCCGCCCGTCCGGCCCACGCGCCCGCAGATCCCGCGCGATCCGCCCACCGGCCCACCGCCGCGCCCCGGGCCGCGGTCCGCTGCTCCCCGGCGACCCGGGCGCGGCTCGCGTCGCCGACCCGCTTCACGGCCTGCTCGTGCTCGCGCTGCTTGGCGACGACCTGCGGGGCGGACTTGCGCGCCGCCTCGTACGCCGCGTCGGCCCCGGCCTGCTTCTGCTGCGCGGCCACCTCCGCCCGCCGGTCCTTGATCCGGTTGACCCGCCGCTGCCGGGTCTTGTTCTGCCGCCACGCCACGCCGCGCTTCTGGCGCGCCGCGTCCCGGGCGCTCGTGCCGGCCGGGGCCATGGGCGGGGCCGAGCCCGCGGGGGCGAGCGGCGGGGCCGCCGGCGCGACCGGTGCGGCGACCGGGGCCGCGGTGGGGGCCGACCCGACCGGGCGGCCCGACGGTGCGGTCCCTGCGGCCGCGAGGGTCGCGGGTGCGGGCGGAGCCGCGGGCCGGGCGGGTCCGGCCGGGGCCGCCACGGGTGCCGGGTCGGTGACCGACGGGTCGGCCTCGAGGCGGATGGTGAGCTTGGACTCGGACATTGGTGCGTCCTCCGGGTGCGGGGTGGGTGTGGGTGTGGTCGGGACGGGTCACGGCCGCCACATGGTGACGAGCGGCACGGCCAGGACCGGGGACGCGGCCGGGTTCGGGCGGCCCCGCGCCCCGGCCGGCAACTCGGGGGAGATGAACTTGTCGGCCTGCTTGAGCAGGTCGGCGAGCATGTCGCCGCCCGGGGACTTGTCGTCGAGGATGGCGCGGATCCGCTCGAGGAGCTTGACCACCGACTCGAGCTGACCGAACGTCAGCTTGTTGATCCCCTCGAGCACGCCGACGCCCATCTCCAGTAGGGTCCGCATCATGCCGTTCAGGACGTCGATGAGGAACTCCTTGATCGGCAGCAGCAGCTCGCGGAGCGACGCCTCCATCTTGCTCTGGGTCTCGATCAACTGGGCCAATTGCGGCCCGAGGTCGTTCGCCTCCCGCACGTCGGCCATCAGGGTCCGGACGTCGGCGCCCGCGGTCGCCCCGGCGAGGCTGGAGTTGTACCCCGCCAGTTCCCGGCCGCGGGCCACGAACGCGTTCATGGTGTCACCGACGGCCGACACGCCGGCCTCCAGCACCTTCAGCCCGGCGGCCGCGGCGGCCCCGTACGGGCCGAGCTTCGACAGCCCGGCTGCCGCGGTGTCGACGGCCCCCTTGAGGGCCGGCCCGATCGAGTTGTCGGCCAGCCCCTCGGCCGCCCGGCCGGCCCGCTGGAGCCCGACCCCCGCGTCGCCGGCGAACCCCGTGAACCGCATCGGGTCGGGCAGCCGGGGCAGCGCCGCGTACGTGGCCGGGGTGGTGCCGACGCGGCCCGGCACGGGGGCGGCCGTGGCGGGCGCTGCGGCCTTTGCCGGGGCCGCGGTCGGGGTCGGCGATAGGGCCGGAAGGCCCCCGGCCGGGGGCACCGGCGGGGTAGCGATCGGCGGCAGCACGGGGTACCCGCGCCCGGGAGCGCCGCCCATCCCGACGGGCGGGAGGGGCAGCGGCGGGAGGGTCGGCAGCGGCGTCGCCGAACCGGCCGGGAGCGCCGGGCCGGGAGCCGATCGGCCCGCGTCCTTCTCTTCGATCGCGATGACGAGTTTCGCTTCGGCCATGGGAACTCCTCGGGTGGGGTGCGGGGTGTCGGTCGGGTCTACCGCCAGAGGGCGGGCACCTGGATCACGTGGGGCGGCCGGGCCGGCACGGGCGGGCCGAGCCGCTCCCCGTACCACACCGCCAGGGCGAGCGCGAGCACCAGGTCGTCGTGGTCCCGCTCCCGCCAACTGCTGAACGTCTCGTTGCGGTCCGCCGTGACCTTCACCCGGAAGCTCTCCAGCTCCTTGGCGAGCGTGGCCGCGAGGGGCAGCCCCGGCGCGATCCGCAGCCGCCGGGTGCCGAGCGCGGTCTGCACCGCCGACACGAGGTCGAGCTTCGGCACCGTGCCGTCGCCGACGGTCCGGCCCGCGGTGATCGACCACGGGGACACGGCCGCGCGGATCCCCGACTCGCGGAGCATGTCCACCGTCGGCCGCCCCACCCCGGTCGCGTCGACCACGAGCGGGGACATCGCCAGCGGCGGCTCCCGGAACCGGTCCGCCAGTCCCGCGACGATGGCCGTGTACGGCGTGCCGAGTGCGAACCGCTCGGCGTGCCGGACCGCGTAGTGCGCCACGTCCGGGCCGAGCGGGGCCTCCCGGGCCGCGGTCTGCTCGAGGATGATTAGGGCCGTGAAGTCGGCCGCCTGGCCGAGGTCGAGCCCGCCGATGAACCGCGTGTACGCCACGTCTACGACCTCCCGAACAGGGGCTTGATGTCGTTGTTGAGCGAGGCCGCGATGTCCTCGGTGGAGAACACGGCCGCGACGTCGTCGCCGAACTCGTTCAGGTACGACATCGCGAACCACCGGTCGCCCATGCTGCGGCGCTCGCGGTCCAGGAACTCGGGCGTGTGCCGCGGGCACTCCCGGGCGGTGATGCTCCACCGCCGGAACCCGGTCCCCTCGGTCCACTCCTTGAAGAACCAACCGCTCTTGCTGAACGCGGTCGACAGCGCCACGAGCCGGCCCTGGCTCGCGGACAGCTGCGGGCTCGCGGCGTGGTACACCTCGTCGCCGACCCGGGCCGCCTCGTCGATGATCAAGAGGGTCGCGGTGTAGCTGTGGACGCTCCGCTCCTTGCCCGGCAGCGCGATCACCCGCGACCCGTTGACCAGTTCGAGGGTCGTCACCGCCTCCCGCCGCGCCGCGACCGGGCGGCCCGCGGCGTTGTACCCGCTCGCCACCTTGCGGAGCATCTCGTTCGCCTGGGCCTCGATCGGGCACACGATCACGACCGTGCTGTGCGGCACCGTCAGGGCGGTGTGCAGCGCGAGCGTCGCCACCACGCTCGACTTGCCCACCTGGCGGGCGCACAGGATCAGGTTCAGCCGGTCGGTCGACCGGAGGAACTCGGCCTGCCACGGGTCGGGCTCGCCGATGCCGTCGGCGAACAGCCGGGCCGGGTCGGCCCGGTACGCGGCGAGCCGGTCCGCGGCCGCGGTCGACCGCGCGGCGGCCAGCGCCTCGACCCGCTCCAGTTGCCGCGCCAGTGCCGCACTCACGTCCCGGTCCCCTTGAGGGTGTCCTCGACCATCGCCAGGCGGTCGGCCAGGTCGAGGAGTTCCGCGCCCCGGTACCCGTGCTCGAGGATCGCGACCGCGGCCCGGATCTCGTCGCCCGGCTTCCCGCACGCCAGGTTCCGCACGAGCGCGTCGACGGCCTGGCCGGCGGCGCTCTGGAGCCGGCCGATGGCGGCCTCGACGAGTTGGCGGCGGGCGGTGCGGTACGCGGCCTTGAACGAGGCGTCAGTGAGCCGACGGCGGAGCGTGGCCGTGCTCGTCCCCGCCGCGGCGGCCGCCTCCTCGTGGGTCGGGCACGCCAGCAGCGCGGCGATCAGTTTGGCGTCACGCTCGTTCGGACCGCTCATATCCACTCACCTCCGCTCACCGGTGCAACCCGAACTACCGGCCCTGGGACGCCGCCCGCTTCGGCCGCGCGGTCGCCGGCTCCTCGGCGGGGGGCTCGGCCGCCACCGGCTCGGCCGAGGGCGTCGGCTCCTCCGGCGCGACGGCCGGGGCGCTCGCCTTCATCGCGGCGACTTGCACGCGGAGCGCCTCGACGTACGACCACACCTTGCTCTCGTCGCCGCTCATGAAGCCTTGACTAAAACCGCGCGTGGACAACTTCTCGAGCCTCTCCCGGCCGTGGATGCCGACCTTGAGTGGCCGCACCAGGTACGGCACCTCCGGCGGGTCGGCGTCGAGCGGCACGGCTCCGCGGAGTTGGCCCTCCAGGTGCTCGACCGCGGCGTACACGGCCACCTCGTCCTCGGTCGGCAGGGTGGTAGCCGTCCCGTCGGGCCGCACCTTGGTCGGCCGCTCCAGGGCGAAGACACCGTAGCCGTGCACGCGAGGCTGGATGCTGTACGGCATCGCCGGGGGCGGGGGCTCCGGCAGCGGGGGCGGTGCCGGCGGCTGGAGCAACTCGTCGAAGATCTGCATGTGGTCCTCGGGGTGCGGGTCAGGGGCGCGGGTCAGGTAACGACCAAGTCGTTACCTGCCGGGGGTCACGACAACTTCTTCCCGGCGGCCTCGATGGCCGTCAGGAACTCGCGGGCGGCCACCTCGGTTGGAAACGAGATCGCGACCTCGCGGTACGGGCTCATCCCGAGCGTGTCGCTGGCGGGCCGGCGGATCGTCGCGCTCTCCGCGGGCCGGATCGTCTCCGCCAGCCGCGCCACGGCGGCCACCGTCTCGCACTGCGTCACCACGGCCTTCAGGTCGGTCGTCGTCATCTGCGTCATCTCCAGGTTGGGGCCGCGATCGGCGGCCGGGTCAGGTACAGGAACTCGTCACTCGCTCACGTAGTCGAAGAGGCCGGGGCCGGTCGCGCCCGCCACTCCCACGGCCGCCGGCACCGCCGCAGGAACCGCCGGGCGGCGGTCGCGCTGCACACCACGGCCACCGGCACCCACGCCCCGCCGGTCCGGTGCTCGATCCGCATCACGCTGGTCGTCGTGGTCATCGTCATGTACCTCGTCGTGAACTGTTCGAAGCCACCAGCGTCCCGGGCCGAGGGCGGCCCGCTCGCCCAGTTCGATCGCCGCGAAGTACGTCGCCGCGGTCCCGATCACCCACCACCGGCTCCCGCGGCCGGTGGCCTTGAACAGCAGCGTCACGGCCGTCGGGTTGAACGGCGGGCACTTCATCTTCGCCACGCCAGGCTCTCGTTCGGGGCCGTGCCGTCCTTGCGGGGGTCCTCGGGACTACTCGCCGGCGTGGGGGTCCTCGCGGTCTACTCGTCGTCGTCCTCGACGTGCGGCGGCACCGGCACGCCGGCCGCGGTGAGCACGCGGAACCCCAGACACCCCGGGCTGGTGAAGCTGTCCGGGTGGGCCAGCAGCCCGGCCGCGAGGCTCGCGTCCGAAAACTCGCGCCGGTCCACCTGGCTGAACTGGGCCGGCGTGATGTTCTCGGCGCGGCAGTACCGCACGACCGCCGCCATCGCCGCGACGAACCGGGTCTGGTGGAGGCCCTTGCTCGCCGCGGACGCCTCGCGGACGTCGGCGCACAACAACTGCAGCTCCAGCTGCTGCGTGTCGCTGATCTGGGGCGGCGGCAGGCACCCGGCGGCCGCGAGCACCTGGCGGCCCGTCCCGCCCCGGGCCGCGACCTCGTCGGCCCGGTCCAGGAGCACGGCCGCGTCGTAGGCGAGCCCGAGTCCCGTCCGGTCCTCCAGGCGGAGGACCGCCCCGGCGATGCCCTCGTCCCCGACGTACTTCGTCAGCGCCACCAGGCCCGCCACGTACCGGCTGCGGAACTCCCTGTCGCTGGGCGCGTCCAGGGTCGAGCGGAAGTGCTCCGCGGTCATCTCACGCAGGGTCAGCAACTGGAAGTCGGTCAACTCGTTGGACTCGTTCATCTCGGTCTCCTTCAGTGAGAGGTCATGCGGCCCGCCGGGCGGCGGCTCCGCGAACTACGTACTCGCGACGGGCGGGCGCTTGTTCCGGTCACCCGCCACCGAGTTCGGCGATCGCCGACCGCTCCCGGTCGTCGTCGCCGTTGTCCTCCTGCGGCACCCGCGCGACGAACGTGCGGGCCGGGCGGCCGCCCTTCGGCCCCGACGGGCCGACGACCCACTCGCCCGCGCCCGCCGACACCAGGGCGTCGAGGGCCAGTTCAGCGAGTTCGGCGGACCGGTACTTGCCCGGGTTGGTCCGCTGGAGGTCCCTCGGTGTCAGCCGGCCGCCCTTGCGCCGCACCAACTCGGCGAGGGACCGGCTCGCCCGGTCGGCCGCCGACTCCGCGAGCATCTGGTACACCCGCTCGGCCTCGTGGACGAACCACCGGGCCAACTCCTCGCCCGCGGCCATCGACACGTCCAGGAGCGGCCCGGCGTGCGGATCCGGCTCCGTCGGGGCCCGGCGGGCCAAGTGGTGGACGAGGGCCAGCCGCAGTGCGTACCGGACGGCCTTGGGGAGGGCGGCGGCGAGCGGCCCGCCGTCGATCCCCTCGGCCCGCTCGGCGAACTCGTCGTTGAGCCGCTTGAAGCGATTGAGCGCCGCAGAATCGAGGTGAACGACTGCCGGCCCGGTGGCGGCCGAGAACGGGATCCCCCGGAGCCGCGTGAGGGTCCGGCCGAACGCCTCTTCGGTCCGCTCGTTCAACTCGTCGTCGGTCCACTTGGGGCACGCCTTCGGCGGGGCGGCGAACAGGAGGCGGGCCGCGAGGCCGCTGGAGGTGAACCCGCTGTCGGAGAGGATCTCGCGGAGCACGTCGGGCTGGACCCCGCCGAGGACCGCGACGAAGCTCCGGTCGGTCTCGACGTCCCGCGGCTCCCCGGTCCGCCGGTTCACCCGGATCGCGCCCGCGTCGAACATGCTCAGCCAATTCGGCAAATCCGTCGCCCCGCGGCCGGACTTGTACCGAACGAACGAGCTGAACCACCCGGCCAACTCGTCCCGCACCAGCACGAGCCCGCGCGGGCTGTCCCCGAGCATCTCGGCCAACCTCTCGATCGTGGTGTCGACCGCGACGAGGTACTCGCGGCCCGGCTTCGCCGGCCGGTCCCCCGCGTCCCGGTCGGCCTCCCAGGCCTTGAGGTCCGCCTCGTACCGGGTGAGGGCCTCGGCGTGTGCCTTCTTCAGCCCGCGGTCGATCCCGAACACCGCGTCGACCGCGGGGGCCATGCCGGGCGACTTGCCGGTGCCGGAGTCCCCGATCACGGCCCCCCAGATCGCCGGGGGCTCGCGGTACCGGCGCTTCGGGGACACAACGACCGCGGCCCCGGCGGCCGCGCCGGTCACCACGAGGGCCGGGAGCGCCGCGTACACCGGGTCGCAGCCGACGGCGGCCGCCGCCTCCGTGACGAACGCGCGCAGCACGGTCGGGAGCACCTCCACCGGGAACGGCCGGTACTCGGGCACCGCGGCCGCCGGGGGCGGGGGCTTCGGGGCGTCGGCGTGCGTGCCGTTCCGGGCGGGGACGGCCGCGAGCCGGACGAGCCGCCGCTTCTCGTCGAGGGTTGTCACGCGACCACCTCCGGCCGCCCGGCCGCGAAGGTGCCGGCGTGGATGATCTGCTCGAGTTCGACGAGGGCGGTCTGCGTGTTGTCCAGTTCCCTCCGGAAGGTCGGGTCGAGGGCTTCCTGCACGCAGGCCGGGTACAGTTCGGCTGCCCACCGCAACCCCATCAAGGTCGCGGTCGCGTGGTTCTCCTTGATCCGCCGCACCTCGGCGAGGTGCCGCTCACGATCCAGGGTCGCGTCGCACTCGGCGTTGGCGTCGCGCGCCACCTGGGCCGCGTGGGTTCGCCGATCCGCGTCGCTGTACGCGAGCAGGGCCGTGGCGTAGGAGGCGAGTGGCTCGCCCATGCCCGCGATCACCGTGTGGAAGTCAGGCGTGTGGGGGCCGTGTTGCGGGTCGCCGCCGGTCGTGGTAAGCTTGGTGCTCATCGAGTACGCCTCTGTGTTCGAGTGCACGCAGCGCCCCGGGTAGCAGCCGGGGTGCTCGCGTTTAGCGGCAGCCCTTCAGCCCGGCGGCCCACTTCTCCAAGTCGCTGCGGCGGAAGCACGGGCCGGCCCCCGGGACGCTGACCTCCCGGGGGAACCCCGCCGTTCCCTTGAGCCGGTAGAACGCACTGCGGCTCAGGCCGAGGAAGTTCCACGCCCTCGCCTGCGGGACGAGCAGCGGCAGGACCGTCCGGGCGGCGACCGCTTCGGCGATGGCCGCGATGGTGCCGGCGTCGAGCGCGATGGCGGCAGGGGCGAGTTCAGCGGTGGGCACCGGACACCTCCGCCGTCGTGGTGGGCTTCGGGGTCGGACGGCCGTGGACGCGCTCCGAGAGCCGGAGCAGCGACCGCGTGATCCGAACGGTGCGGTAGAGAGCGGCCAACTCGTCGCGGAGCTTGTCGGGCGGCGGCAGTGCGGCCGCCGAGGTGGAAGTTGCGACCATTTCGTGTTCCCCCGGGTCAGTGACTCCGGGGGAATGATCGCCCACGCAGGCGGGGAAAGCAGGACGGATATCCGAGGATGGGAGGCGAACTCGGGGGAAATGGCCGGTTAGGCGTCGGATCGGCGGATGATCATGTACTGACCGAGGTTGCGTTCACCGGCCCTCCCTCGCCTTGCGACGCCTGGCGTTCGCACGACTTGCTGGAGGGCCCTGTTGCTCGACCTCCGTAGGACATCGGTGACGCACTTTCGAGGGTCCATGATGTCCCTCACGGGGCTCTGATCACTCGCCATGTCGTCGACCGTCAGCCCGCCCGGGAAGGCTGCGATCAGCGCGGCCAGGCACCGGAGTTCGGTTCGGTTCGCGTCAAGCGCGACCGGGCCGTTCTCGCCCTCGACCCATCCCTCCAATCGCCCGTCGGGATACGCTCGCACGTGCACGGGGCAGCCATCCTTCTCGATCTCATCTGGCACCGGCGGTGCGACCACAGGTGGGCCCTCGGCGTCGCCGCCACCCGGTGGCAAGACGTGCACCGTCTCGGGGGGCGGGCCGGCGACTGCCGGCCCCGGGGCCGGCCGCCAGACGGGCCGGCGGGCGGCCGCGTCGCTGAGTGGTTCGCCGGCGAACACGGACTCCCAGCACGCCCCTGACTGCAAGTAGGCCAGCGCGGAGGCGAACCGCCCGCTCCCGATGAGCCGACGGTCCGCCAGAACAGCGCGGAGTTCGGCTTCGCGGCGGCCGATCGCGAGGTTCAGGAGATCCACGGCGACCCGCACGTGGGGCGGCTCTCCGGGCGAGCACCCGACCCCGTCGGGCGCGTACCCCTGGCTCCTGACGGCCGCCCCGGCGGCGAGGAGCCGCTCGGCGAGTTCGCCGAGGGCGGCGAGGTCGGGCACCCCCTCCCCCGCGTACAGCCGCTCGTACCGGAGCTGACGGAGGCCGCGCGGGCCGCCGGCGGGCTTCCCCTCACGCAGGCCGTCGATGGCGTCGTACACGCGCCGCCGCCGCCGGGTCTCGTGGTCGACTTCCTTCGCGAGCGACTCGCGGTCCACACTCTCGGACATGACGAACGTGATGCCGGCCAGGTCACCGGTTAGCGACATGATGTCATCCCCTTCGGGCCGACCGCGGGGGTTCCGCCGGCTGAGGATGAGAGCCGGCGTGCCCGCCCGCGGCCACCCGGGGGATCAGCCCGGGGTGCCCGATTCTTCCTCTTCGACAAAAGTCAGGGGTGGACATCGGTCGAAGTGGGGGCCGTACACTTCGGGCGCGTGGCCCGCTCGACAGAACCCCCGACACAACCCCGGGGCACCCCGGGAATTGGTTTGAAAACAAGGGTGTTTTGAGGTTCCGTCAGTTGTGTCAACTGTCGGGCAGGGGAGAGGGAAGGCCAGAACCCACGGGACAGCCAACACGTGCGTACCAGGGCATCACCCATTAACCGCGTGGGCAAGCAAAAGGGAGGGAGGTGTAACCCGGTCTGTAACCGAGATGCTTCCGATCATTCATCATCCGGAAATGGTAGCCTTCCATTTCAATGGGCACCGGTTTCCTAAACCGGGGGTCGCGCGTTCAAATCGCGCCGAGGGTACTTGCCTTCCACTTCACCGCGACCGAGGCGTCGCGAATCGCCGGCTCGTTCACCCACCTTGGCCGCGTGCCCGACCCGCCTGACCGACCGGAACGCGGGCGCTCCGTCTGCTCGCCATGCAATTCGGAAGGAAGTGCCCGCGGATCGTCGGCAGCGCCGCACCGCTACCCGTGACCCCGCCGCCGTGGGGAACCCACTTCGTCTCGAAGGTGAACGCGCACTCGCAGCTGGGCTCGTTCACGTCCCCCGTCAGCACATCACGTTTTTTCGAGCGCGGATCAACTGAAGGGTTGGGATGGGGAGATTACCAAGGAGTTGCGCAGGCTGATTCCCCGTCGCAGGCAGGATACTGCCGTGCAGAACATTTCACCTGCCAGCCAAGAGCCCTGATCGAATTTCACGTCGGGCAATTCGCCCCAGAACTCATCATTAATCTCAAGCAATAATTCAGTCCGAGCACTTCATGCCGGACACCTGTGGATCGCTCACCGTCATAATCGATTTTGAAGGTGTATTCCGCTCTCGGGACCGAGCAAAAAGCCCTGAAAACTGCTGCTATCCCTGCACATCAATAGTCAGGCCGCTCGGATTCAGGTTGCACGTCACTTGATTTGTGTGCTACGGAATCCCTCGTTGATTCAGTTCAATCCCGTCGCCCGTAACTGGCGGGGCTTCTGACCGAACTCGGTCCGATCGCCCGCCCCAGCTCGACCCTCGTTCGCCCGCTGCACGCGGAGCCGTAACCGTTCAGGGTGCCCTGCGCCCAGACTCGGATCGGGTTCCGCGCGCCTCGCCCAACTCATGTGTTTCGCACGGCTCCACACGCTGGTGGCGGGGACGTCCGCCGTGCGCACTTATCGGAAACCGCTTCGCGGAGTATTCTCAATGGCCGGTTCCCTTTCCCGCTGGATCGCGAGTCTCTTCCAGCCCGTTCGGCCCATCCGCAAGTCCGCTCGTACTCTGGGTTGTGAGCAACTGGAGTGCCGGGAAGTCCCCGCGTTCGTCGGAACGGGAACCGGGCTCGTCGCGAACTACTACAGCGACGCGAACTTCACTACCCTCGCGGCCACGCGGGCGAACCCGACCGTCGACTTCAACTGGGGGACCGCCGCTCCGGTCGCCGGGCTCCCGGCCGACGGCTTCTCGGCCCGCTGGACCGGGCAGGTGCAGGCGCAGGCCAGCGAGACGTACGCGTTCACCGTCGCGGCCGACGAGGGCGTGCGGCTGTGGGTGGGCGGGAAGCTGGTCATCGACTCCGCCGCATCGACCACCGCCGGGACCTGGTCGGGCACCGCGGCCCTGACGGCGGGCCAGGCGTACGACCTGAAGCTCGAGTACGTGGACCGAACCGGCACCGCGAACGTGCAGCTCGCCTGGGCGAGCCCCTCGACCGTGAAGCAGGTGGTCCCGGCCACGCAGCTCTACGCCACCAAGGGGTGGCTCGACACCGACATCGGCAGCCCCGCCGCGGCCGGGTCGCTCGCGGCCGCCAACGGCTCGTACACCGTCCGCGGGGCGGGCTCGCTCGGCGGCACGGCCGACGCGGCCCACTTCGCCTACCAGTCGGTCACCAAGGACGGGAACGTCGTCGCCCGCCTCGACGCGCTCAGCGGCGGCACCGGCGGCGTCATGCTCCGGGCCGGCACCGGGGCGTCGGAGGCGTTCGCCGCCGTCACGATCGTCCCGGGCCAGGGTGCGGTGTTCACCGCCCGCACCGCGACCGGCGCGGCGGCGACTGCGAGCGCCGCGGTGCCGGCGGGCGCCCAGCCGTGGGTGAAGCTCGTCCGCAACGGGAACCTGGTCTCGGGCTACGTCTCGGACACGGGGGCCGACGGGAGCTGGCGGCTGGTCGGCACCGCGGGGGTCGCCCTGCCCCGCGAGGCGCTCGGCGGCCTGGTCGCCGGATCGGCCTCGGGCGTCGCGGCCGCCGCGTTCAGCAGCGTGACCGCGGCCTCGACCGTCCCCGTGGGCGCGAACATCGACTTCCTCACCGACTGGTCGCTGGCCAACGCGTTCGTGGACGTGGTCAAGCAGGCCCGCGGGTTCACCTCGCTCGCCACCAACCAGCCGGCCCGCGGCGACGCCAACGGGTGGCCGACCGAGGACTTCTACACGATCCTCCAGTCCGGGTTCACGAACACGGCCAAGGTGTACAACGGCGTCTACAAGCTGTCGTTCACCGGCCGGGCCGACGTGTCCATGTGGAACGGCGGCGGCACCGTGACGAACGTCGCGTACAACGCGGCCACCAACCGGACGACGGCCGACGTCACCGTGCAGCGGAGCGACGCGGAGACCGGCTGGTACACCGGGCTCACCTTCCGCAACGTGGGCGCGGGGGTCCGGGACGTCCGGGTGATCCGCCCCGGGTACGACCCGAACACCACGCAGGTCTACACGAACGAGTTCCTGAAGACGGTCCAGCCGTTCACGACGCTGCGGACGATGGACTTCACCCAGACGAACAACAACGCGGTGGTGAACTGGGCCGACCGCACCAAGCCGACCGACGCGACGCAGGCCGGCAGCAAGGGCGTGGCGTGGGAGTACGTCATCGCCCTGGCCAACGCGACCGGGAAGGACGTGTGGATCAACGTCCCGGTCGGGGCCACCGACGACTACGTCCGCCAGTTGGCCGCGCTGTTCAAGGCCCAACTGAGCCCGGACCGCGCCGTGTACGTGGAGTTCTCGAACGAGGTGTGGAACGGCATGTTCTCCCAGACCAACGTGAACCTCCAGGCGGCCATGGCCGAGGTGCAGCGGGGCGGCTCGAACCTCGCCTACCCGGGCGAGACGGCGGCGGCCAACCAGTGGGACTGGGCGTTCCGGCGGACCGCCCGGCGGATCGTGGAGATCAGCAACACGTTCGCGTCGGTCTGGGGCCAGGACGCGATCGACACGCGGGTCCGCCCGGTGCTTGCAACGCAGGTCGCGGTCCCGTACATCCTCCGCACCCAGCTCGACTACCTGGACCGCACCTACGGCGACCCGACCCGGTTCCTCTACGGCACCGCCGGCGCGCCGTACTTCGCGGTCGGGGACGCCGACCACACCCAGACGAACCTGACGGTCGACCAGGTCCTGGCCGGGCTCGCGACCTCGGTCGCCGCGAACGCCGCGGCCCTCGACGAAACGGCCGCGCTGGCGACGTACTACGGCCTGGCGAACCTCGCCTACGAGGGCGGGCCGGACACGTTCGGCGGGAACAACGTCGCCGCGAAGAAGGCCGCGTCGCTCGACCCGCGGATGAAGGACATCACCGTCCAGTACATGAACGACTGGTACGCCCGCGGCGGCGACCTGTTCACCTGGTACATGGCCGGCCCGACGAACTACGACACCCAGTACGGCACCTGGGGCCTGACGAACGACATCACCAACCTGGCGGCCCCGAAGTACGCCGGGGTGCAGCAGGTGATCGCGGCCCCGGAGGCGGCCGAGACCGTCGGCACCCCGGTGAGCGGCGAGGTGCTGGCGAAGAACGCGGTCGGGCCCGGGGCCACGGCCGACGCCTACCCGCGGTACCTGCACAACGGCGACACCCGCGAGTACCTGGTCCGCGTGCCGCAGGCCGGCACGTACTCCCTGCGGGTCCGGTACGCCGCCGCCCAGGCGGGCGGCCAGGTTCAGCTCTCCGTCAACGGCGCCGACGCGGGCACGCTCTCGCTGCCGGTCACCGGGCCGAACTACGACGCCCTGTGGTCGCCGAACGACTTCGCCGACTCGACCGCGGTCACCGTCCGCCTCGACGCCGGGCTGAACGTCGTCCGCGTCCGCATCGTCAGCGAGGGGTACACGCTGTACTCGCTGAAGTTTGATGGCGCGGCCGGGGGCGTCGTGGCCCCGCCGGTGTCGCCGCCGGTCTCGCCGCCGGTCGTCCCCCCGACGGTGCCCCCGGTCTCGCCCCCGGTGACCGCGCCGCCCCCGTCGGGCCAGACCCCCGTGGTGGCGCTCACGGCCCCGGCGTCGGTCGCCGGGCTGACCGCCGTCATCACCGCCGCCGCCACCGACGACGGCGGCGAGGCCGGGCTGACCTACACCTGGTGGGCCGTCTCGGGTCCGGGCGCCGTGGGCTTCACGGACTCCGGGTCGAACGCGGGGAAGAGCACGACCGCGACGTTCTCCGCCCCCGGGACCTACGTCCTCAACGTCCGCGTCGACGACGCAAGCGGGCGGTCCGGCTCGGCACAGGTGACCGTCACCGTCGGGGGCGTCGTGGCCCCGCCGGTCTCGCCGCCGCCGGTCGTTCCCCCGACGGTGCCGCCGGTTTCGGCCCCCGTCTCTCCGCCGGTGACCGTCCCCGCCCCGTCGGGCCAGACCCCCGTGGTGGCGCTCACGGCCCCGGCGTCGGTCGCCGGGCTGACCGCCGTCATCACCGCCGCCGCCACCGACGACGGCGGCGAGGCCGGGCTGACCTACACCTGGTGGGCCGTCTCGGGTCCGGGCGCCGTGGGCTTCACGGACTCCGGGTCGAACGCGGGGAAGAGCACGACCGCGACGTTCTCCGCCCCCGGGACCTACGTCCTCAACGTCCGCGTCGACGACGCAAGCGGGCGGTCCGGCTCGGCACAGGTGACCGTCACCGTCGGGCAGGCCGGCGCCGGCCTCGGACTGACGGGGCTCCGCCGCAACGGCGCGGCCGCGCTGGCCGGCACGTCGCTGCGGCTGGCGAACGGCCGCAACCAGGCGGGCAGTGCCTTCTCAGTGGAAAAGGTCCGCGCCGCCAAGTTCGACAACTCGTTCCGGTTCCAGCTCAGCGGGGCGGGGAGCAACGGGTTCACGTACGCGATGCAGGGGCAAGGCGCGGCGGCCCTGGGCACCGCGGCCGGGCTCGGGTTCGCCGGCATCTCGCCGGGCGTGGCCGTCCGGTTCGACGCGGTCAACGCCCGCATCACCGTGAACGCCAACGGCAAGACGCTCGGCCAGGTGAGCCTGAGGACCGCGGGGATCGACCTCCGCAGCGGCAACGTGTTCCGGTCGCAGATGACGTACGACGGGACCACGCTCACCGTCACGCTCCGCGACACGGTCACGGGCAAGGCCGCGGCGCTCGCCGTGAAGGTGAACGTCGCGGCGATCGTCGGTGGGCCGACCGCCTTCATCGGGTTCACCGGCGGCACCGGGACCGGGGCGGGCGTGCTCGACGTCCTGAGCTGGACCTACGCCCCGGTGGCGTGACCCCCGCTACCGGCCGGCCCCCGCGTCCACGAACGCCCGGTACTTGTGCGCCCGGGCGGTCGGCTGGTCCTGGTACTCCAGCAGCCCCCACGAGCCCCACTTCGACGGGGCCATGGCGTAGTTGTAGAAGACGTAGAGGTCGCCCCCGGCGTCGGCCCAGTGCTTCAGGTGCTTGCGGTACAGGCCGTACATGCGGGGGTCGCGGTTCGCGGTTTGGAACAACTTGGCCAGCTCCTCGTTGTTCTCGGCCCCGCTGTGGCCCACGAGGTGCTGCCCGCCCTCGTAGGCGATCAGCCGCAGGCCGAACTTCCCGGCGAGTTCGGCCTGCTGGCGGACCGCGTCGCGGTTCGGCCCGTCGATCTCCTTTTCCAGTCCGTCGAGGAGCTGCGCCGGGGTCAGCTTCAGGGTCGCCGCGGCGGCCTTGGGGTCGCCGGTCTCGTTCCCGAAGTACGGCGCGACCGACAGGGCGTCGGCGTGCTCGTGGGCCTTCTTCCACGTCAGCATCTGCTCGCTGAGCCACGGCACGTCGTTCTGCGACGCGAGCACGCGGACGAGCCGCTCGCGGCCGAACTCCTCCTCCCAGATCTTCATGACCTCGACCGACCGCTCGGCGTAGAACCGGGTCTGCTCCGGCTCGCCGAGCTTCCGCGCCTTCCCCTGCTCCTGGGCCCACTTGGTCTGGTCGAACATCCAGTTCCACACCTCGTTGCTGTACTCGACGTACGCGGTGCGGTCCGGGTCGAGTTTCGCCTTCACGAGCTTCGCGAACTGGCGCACGAAGTCGTCGTCGGCCAGGTGGGGGACGCAGAACCACGGGTCCACCTTCGCGGTGTTCGCGAGGGCGACCATCACCTCGACCGGGACGCCGCGCTCGGTCGCGTACGTCGCGTCGTCGGGCTTCGGGCGGTCGGCCCACTTGCTCAGGGTGCTGTTGTTGGTCCGCTGCCAGTCCATGAACCGCACGACCTTGGCCGGCTTGAGCCGCTCGAGGAACAGCGGGTGGAACGGGGACTTGGCGTTCTCGAACCCCGGCATCCAGACGCGGAAGTCGCGGACCGGGTCGGCGGCCTTGCTCGCGAGCAGGTCGATCTGGAGCCCCTCCTGCCCCGGCTTGACGTCGAACACCGTGCGGTTCTTCGCCTTCGCGACGACCTGCGTCACGTCGTACCGGCTCACGTCGACCTCCCCGGTCCCCTTCCAGGTCGCGACGTACCTGCCGGCCGGGTAGTGCCCTTCGAGTTCGCGGAGGACGAGCGTCCACGCGGGCTTTCCGGGCTTCGGCAGCGGGTTGCCGGTCTTGTCGAACGCGAGGTCACCGCCGCCCTCGGCGCTCCAGGCCCGGGCGCCCTTGAAGGCGTCCACGAACGCCCACTCGCGGGACCAGTCCTGCACCGCGGCGAGGTTCAGCCCGACGCGCAGCGGACCGGCCGCCTTCGGCCGCGCACCGGACCCCTTTGCGGGGGACGGGTCGCCGGGTGCGCCCGGGCCGCCCGCGGAACACCCGGCCACCCCCGCCGCAAGAACCAGCAACCCAACGAGTCGGCTCGGAGCTGACATCGGACACCTTCGCGCCAGACCAGGGAACCCGGCACCCACGTACCGCCGCGGGGCGCGTGTGGTGCAAGTCCCGGGCCGCGCGGCATTCGCTCCCGGTCCGGCAGAGGCGCGACGAAGAGTGAAGTAACGGTTGTGGTCCGAGCCCGAGCGCCGAGCGAGGGTTCGCGCTCAACCCTCGCTCGGCGCT
>NZ_JBHYGG010000039.1:0-20574 GCF_051859125.1 Gemmata sp. | reverse complement strand
AGGGTCCACGCTGACCCTCGCTCGGCGCTCGGGCTCGGACCAAGACACCACAATTCCGGTTCGAGCGGACCTGGTGAGACCCGCGGCCCGCACCTCGCCGCCTCTTGCGGCACGCCGCGTGCTTACCCGACCCCCCTCCGGTGACCGGTATAATGCCGGCTATCCCCGCCGGATTCGGCCCGACTGCCCGGGCCCGCACCGGACCGCCACGCAGAGGAACGCATGACCGAGGGCACCCGCCCGCCTCCGGACCCCCACCTCACTACGCCCTTCGCCGCCAGGGGAGAGATGGGGGAACGCACCCGTGCGTTCGACTGGTCGGGGACGCCGGTCGGCCCGCAGAACGCCTGGCCCCAGAGCCTGCGGACCATTGTTCGCGTGATGCTGGACTCGCGGTACGCGATGTGGGTCGGGTGGGGGCCGGAGTTCACGTTCTTCTACAACGACGCCTACGCCCGGATTCTCGGGGCCAAGCACCCGTGGGCGCTCGGCCGCGCCGCGGCGGAGGTGTGGCCCGAAATCTGGGCCGAGGTCGGCCCCCGGGCCGAGTCCGTGGTCCGCACCGGAACGGCGACCTGGGACGAGGGGCTGCTCCTGTTCCTCGAGCGGCACGGGTTCCCGGAGGAGACTTACCACACGTTCTCGTACAGCCCGGTGCCGGACGACGCCGGCGGCGTCGGCGGGATGCTGTGCGTCGTCACCGAGGACACCGAGCAGAGCGTGGGCGACCGGCGGCTCCGCACGCTCCGCGAACTGGCCGCCCGGACGACCGAAGAGGTGCGGTCGGTCGCCGACGCCTGTGCGACCGCGGCCCGCACCCTGGCCGGGAACACCCACGACCTCCCGTTCTCGCTGATCTACCTCCTGAGCGACGACGCCCGGACCGCGGCCCTCGCCGGGGCGTCGGGCGTACCTGATGGCTCGCCCGCGGCCCCGCCGCACATCGACCTCGCGGACCCCGACCCGGCGTGGCCGCTCCGCGAGGTGCTGGCGTCCGGGCGGCCGGTGGACGTCGGCGACCTCGCGGGGCGGTTCGGCCCGCTGCCCGGCGGCCCGTGGCCCGAGCCCACGCGACAGGCCGTGGTCGTGCCGGTGGCGAAGCCGGGGCAGGTGCGGCCGGGCGGGTTCCTCGTCGCCGGGGTCGGCCCGCGGCTCCCGCTCACCGACAACTACCGCGGGTTCCTCGACCTGCTCGCCGGGCACGTCGCGACCGCGGTGGCCAACGCGCGGGCGTACGAGGAGCAGCGGCGGCGGGCCGAGGCGCTGGCCGAACTGGACCGGGCGAAGACGGCGTTTTTCTCGAACGTGTCCCACGAGTTCCGCACCCCGCTGACGCTGATGCTCGGCCCGATCGAGGACGCCCTGGCCGGGGCCGGGGCCGGCGGGCCGCTGGAGCCGCACCACCGCGAGCGGCTCGAGGTCGCGCACCGCAACGGGCACCGGCTCCAGCGGCTCGTGAACGCGCTGCTCGACTTCTCGCGGATCGAGGCCGGCCGCGCCCGCGCCGCGTTCGAGCCCACCGACCTCGCCGCCCTCACCGCCGACCTCGCCAGCAACTTCCGCTCGGCGTGCGACCGCGCCGGCCTGGGCCTGCGGGTGGACTGCCCGCCGCTCGGGGAGCCGGTGTACGTCGACCCGCAGATGTGGGAGAAGGTGGTCCTGAACCTCCTCTCGAACGCCTTCAAGTTCACGTTCGAGGGCGAGATCGCCGTCTCCGTCCGGCGGGCCGGCGGAACGGCCGAGGTCCGGGTGAGCGACACCGGCACCGGCGTCCCGCCCGAGGAGATGCCGCGGCTGTTCGAGCGGTTCCACCGGGTCGAGAACGCCCGCGGGCGGACGCACGAGGGGAGCGGCATCGGCCTGGCGCTGGTGCAGGAACTGGTGAAGCTCCACGGGGGCACCATCGCGGCCGAGAGCGCGGTCGGGAAGGGGACGGCGTTCACGATCGCGCTCCCGCTCGGCTCCGCGCACCTCCCGGCGGAGCAGGTGCGGGCCGCCGGTGCCGCCCCCGCCCGTGCCCACGCCGCCAACCCGTTCGTGGAAGAAGCGCTCCGCTGGCTCCCGGGCCCGGCGGCGCACCCGCCCGACGCGCCCGCACCGGGCGACCGGCCGCGGGTGCTCGTCGCCGACGACAACGCCGACATGCGGGGGTACGTCGCGCGGCTCCTCGCCGCCGAGTACGCGGTCGAGGCCGTGGCCGACGGCGAGGCGGCGCTGGCGGCGGTCCGGCGGCACCGCCCGGACCTCATCGTCTCCGACGTGATGATGCCCCGGCTCGACGGGTTCGGCCTGATCCGCGGGGTCCGCGCCGACCCGGCCGTGGCGGCGACCCCGGTCGTGCTCCTGTCGGCCCGGGCCGGCGAGGAGTGCCGGGTCGAGGCCGCGGCCGCCGGGGCCAACGACTACCTGGTGAAGCCGTTCGCCGCCCGGGAGCTCCTGGCCCGCGTCTCGGCCCAGTTGCAACTCGCCCGGGTGCGGCGCGAGGCCGGCGCGACCCTCCGGGAGACCGAGGAGCGGTTCCGCGCGGTCGTCGAGTCGAACATGGTCGGGATCGGGTTCTGGCACGCCGACGGCCGGATCACCGACGCCAACGACACCCTGCTGCGGATGCTCGGGTACGCCCGCGAGGAGGTCGCCGCCGGCCGGCTCCGGTTCCCCGACATCACCCCGCCCGAGTACCACGCGGCCGACGCGCGGTGCCTCGCCGAGATCGCCGCGACCGGCACCTGCACCCCGTACGAGAAGGAGTACGTGCGGCCCGACGGCACCCGCGTCCCCGTCGTCCTCGGTGCCGCGGGCATGCCGAACGACCGCGCCCGCGGCCCGTTCTTCGCCCTCGACATCACCGAGCGGAAGCGGGCCGAGCGGGACCTGGCCGAGGCCCACGAGTTCCTCCACTCGTCCATCGACGCCCTCTCCAGCCACATCGCCGTGCTCGACGAGAGCGGCGTCGTCCTCGCCGTCAACGACGCCTGGCGGCGGTTCGCCGACCAGAACGACTTCTCCGGCCACGACTACGCCGTCGGGGCGAACTACCTGGCCGCGTGCGAGCCGGGCGCCGACGGCTGCGTCGACGGCGACATGGTCGCCGGCCTGCGGGGCGTGCTGAGCGGCCGGACCGAGCTCTTCGAGTTCGAGTACCCGTGCCACTCCCCCACCGAGCAGCGGTGGTTCGTGATGCGGGCCACGCGGTTCAAGTCGCCGGGGCCGGTCCGGGTCGTCGTCGCGCACGAGGACGTCACCAAGCGGAAGCTCGCCGAGGACGCGCTCCGCGAGGCGGACCGGAAGAAGGACGAGTTCCTCGCCATCCTCGCGCACGAGCTCCGCAACCCGCTCGCCCCGCTCCGCACCGGTCTGGAGCTGGTCCGCCGCGGGGCCGGCCAGGCCGAGCGCGCGTGGCTGATGATGGAGCGGCAGGTGAACCAGCTCGTGCGGCTGGTGGACGACCTCCTCGACGTGAGCCGGATCACCCGGGGGCGGCTCGAACTCCGCCGCGGGCCGGTGGACCTCGCCGCGGTCATCGAGGGGGCCGTCGAGACCGCCCGGCCGCTGATCGACCGCGCCCGGCACGAGCTCACGGTGGCCCTGCCGGACCGGCCCGTGACCCTCGACGGCGACGCGGCCCGGCTCTCGCAGGTGTTCGCGAACCTGCTGACCAACGCGGCCAAGTACACGCCGCCGGGGGGCCGCATCCGCGTGGCGGCGGCCCGCGACCCGGGCGGCGTTTCGGTCACGGTTGCCGACACCGGCGTCGGCATCCCGCCGGCCATGCTGGGGCGGGTGTTCGACATGTTCACCCAGGTGGACCGGACGCTGGAGAAGACGACCGGCGGCCTCGGCATCGGGCTGTCGCTCGTGAAGGGGCTGGTGGAGATGCACGGGGGGACGGTCGTGGCGCAGAGTGACGGCGAGGGAACGGGGAGCACGTTCACGGTCCGCCTGCCGGCGCGGCCGCCGGCCGGGGACCCCGCCCCGGCGGCCGACGGGAAGTTTGCGGCCGCTCCGGTCGCCGCCCGGCGGGTGCTGGTCGTGGACGACAACGTGGACGCGGCCGAGTCGCTGGCCCAGTTGCTCCAGATCCTGGGGCACGACGCCCGCACCGCGCACGAGGGCGAGGCCGGGGTCGAGGCGGCCGAGCGGTTCCGGCCGGACCTGGTCCTGCTCGACATCGGGATGCCGCGGCTCAACGGGTACGACGCGGCCCGCCGCATCCGCTCCCGCCCGTGGGGCCGCTCCGTGGTGCTCGTGGCTCTGACCGGCTGGGGCCAGGACGACGACCGCCGCCGCACCGCCGAGGCCGGGTTCGACCACCACCTCGTCAAGCCCGTGGACCCGCAAGTGGTTCTGGCCCTGCTGGCCGGGCTGACGCCCGTGCCGGCGTGACGGCCCGCGGCACACTGGTGGTGTTCTGTAGCCGGCCTCTGTGAGGCCGGTGCTTCGGGGCTTCCGCGTGCTTCCGGGGTCACAGACCCCGGCTACAACGACGCCACGTGCCAGCGAGCGTGACGGCCCGCGGCGACCCCCCGACCGGAGCGACGCGACATGAAGGCCCACACCGAGTACCTGACGCTGAACGTGCCCTCGGCGATGGCGTTCGTGAACATCACCCCGCGGGTCGCGGAGGCGGTCCGCACGAGCGGCGTGCGGGAGGGCATGGTGCTGTGCAACTCGATGCACATCACGTCGAGCGTGTTCATCAACGACGACGAGTCCGGGCTGCACCACGACTTCGGCGTGTGGCTGGAGAAGCTGGCCCCGTTCAACCCGGACCCGAACGTGTACCACCACAACCGCACCGGCGAGGACAACGCCGACGCGCACCTGAAGCGGCAGGTCATGGGCCGCGAGGTCGTCGTCGCCGTCACCAAGGGCAAGCTCGACCTCGGCCCGTGGGAGCAGATCTTCTACGGCGAGTTCGACGGCAACCGCCCCAAGCGGGTGCTGGTCAAGGTCATCGGGGAGTGACCGCGGTCACTCGGCCCCGTTCGCCTGAACCTGGAAGCAGGTCGGGCAGATGCCGTGGCTGAACCGGGCCTCGGTGTGGGCCGAGACGTAGTGCTCCACGTCGTGCCAGTAGTCCATGTCGTCGCGCACCTTCTTGCACCACGCGCAGATCGGCAGCAGCCCCTGGAGCTGCCGCACGCTGTCGAGCGCCGCTTGCAGGTCGCGGGTCCGCTCCCGCACCCGGTCCTCCAGTTCCGCGGCGTGCCGCAGGATGCGGTCACGCATCGCGGCCTGCTCCATGCCGATCGCCACCTGCCGGGCGACCTCCTCCGCGATCTGGTGGTGGGCCGGAGCGAGCGGGCACCCGGCGGGCGCGACGACCACCAGGAGCCCGAGACAGGTGCCCCCGGACGCGACCGGGGCCGCGGCACAGGCGGCGTACCCCATGCGGCGGAGGCGCTCCTCGGCCGCGGGGCCGTCGGCGGCGGAGCACGTGGGCGCCAGGCCGGTGAGCCCGTCCTCCACGGCCGCCACCCGCTCCCCGCGGCCGTCGGAGCTGACCACCCGGGGCGAGCCGTCGTTGAACGCGATCGCACACGCGGCCCCCTCCGGGAGCGCCCCGGCCACGCCCCGCGCCGCCGCACGGGACAGGTCCGCGACACTCGCGGCCGCCAGGATTTCGCGGTCGAGTTGGTGGAGCGTCCCGAGCCGCCGGGCCGCCTGCTCGGCCGCACGGGCCTGCTCCTCGACCCTCCCCAGCGCGCCCTCGTACACCCCCGCGAGGCGGGTGAGTTGCCGCCGCGTCGAGACGGCCAGCCACCCGCCCAGGGCCGCCGCCGCGCCGAGGGTGACGCCCACCACCAGCCACGTCGCGCGTCGGGCCGCCGCGGTCCGCCGGTCCCGGAGGTCCTCCTCCACGCGGATGAAGTCCGCGATTTGCTGCCGCATGGCGTCCATCCGCCGCTTCCCGTCGCCGCGGCGGACCGGTGCCTCGTAGTCGCCGCCGGTCCGCCGGAGGTCCAACTTCTCGTGCGCAAAGGCCCGCCACTCCGCGTGGTTCCGGCGGAGCGCGTCCAGCCGCGCGACCTGGGCCGGGTGTTCCGCGACCAGGTCGGTGAGTTCCTGGAACGCGGGGTCGTCGTCGCGGTCCTGCTGGTGGTACGGCTCCAGGAACGCCGCGTCGCCGGTGATGAGGTAGCCGCGCACGCCGGTCTCGCCGTCGACGAACAGCCGGAGCAACCGGTTGGCGCCCGCGATCACCGCGTTGGAGTGCTCGACGCTCCGGGCGGCGGACAGCAGGAACACGATCTGCCCGAGGAACACGAGCGTCAACACGCTCACGGCCGCGGCGGGCACGGCGGCGGCGCGCACGAGGAGTCGGTGGAATGCGGGGTGCGGTACGGCGGCCGACGGCATGGCACTGGTCCTCTCCGGGGCCGTGGCGGGCGGCCCCGATACACACTGTAATCGCGAGCGGTGTGGCGGTGTACAACGTTTGCACGCTCGGCGAAGAAATCCCTTGCATGGTTCCGGGCGGTCGGATTTGATGCCTTGGAACAAGCCCCCCCGCTGCCACACACGAGACCCCCATGTTCCGAACCGCCGCCGCGCTCCTGTGCCTCGCCGCCCCCGCCGGGCGGGCCGTCGACAAGCCCGTCGAGATCGTCGCGCACCGCGGCGCGTCGCACGACGCGCCCGAAAACACCGTCGCCTCGTTCAAGCTCGCCTGGGAGCAGAAGGCCGACGGCGGCGAGCTGGACGTGTTCATCACCAAGGACGGGAAGCTCGTCGTGTGCCACGACCGCGACACGAAGCGGCTCGCGGGCGTGAGCAAGGTCATCCCCGACACGCCGTTCGAGGAGCTGCGGGCGCTCGACGTGGGCAAGTGGAAGGGCGAAAAATTCGCCGGCGAGAGGATCCCGACGCTCGCCGAGATGCTCGCCACCGCCCCCGAGGGGAAGCTCGTGTTCGTCGAGGTGAAGTGCGGCCCGGAGGCCGTCCCCGAACTGGACCGCGTACTGAAGGCGTCGAAGTTGCGGCCGGCGCAGACGCCGGTCATCTCGTTCAGCGCCGACGTGGTCGCGGCCGTCAAGAAGGCGCGGCCCGACCTCCCCGCGTACTGGATCGTGGACCTGAAACCGAAGAAGGGGGCGAAGCCCCCCGCGGCCGCCGACCTCGTGGCGAGGGCGAAGGAGATCAAGGCCGACGGGCTGGACCTTTCCGTGACCGATGCGCTCGACGAGGCGTTCGTGAGGGCGGTCCGCGACGCCGGGCTGCGGCTGTACGTGTGGACGGTGAACGACGCGGACGTGGCGCGGCGGATGGTCAAGCTCGGGGTCGAGGGCATCACCACCGACCGCCCGGGCTGGCTCCGCGAGCAACTCGCCAAGTAAAGGCGAGCCGCCGGAGCGAGTAAGTGACCACGCTGTTGCCCGGTATCCGATCGGTGGCGGGCAACGCGAATTGTGAGCGGTTGGAAAATCTTTCGGAAAAGATGACCCGATTTCCCGTCGGCGACCATTCCTCTCTTGGTCGCAGTCACGCGGCCCCCTCTCCGGCCCGATCCTCGTTCACCTAGACGTACTCCGATATCGGAGGAGCGCGGCGCATGCTATTCAACCCGCCCGACGCCCCGGACGCCGACGCCACGGGGGAACCGTCCGACCGCGAACTGCTCCAGCGGTTCCAGGCCCGCAACGACGAGGCCGCGTTCGCCGCGGTCATCCGCCGGCACGGCCCGATGGTCCTGCGGGTCGGGCAGCGGATCCTCGACCGGCGGGAGGACGCCGAGGACGTGTTCCAGGCCACGTTCCTGGTGCTGGCGCGGAAGGCCGGGACGGTCAGTTGGCGGGAGTCGATCGCGACGTGGCTCCACGAGGCGGCGCACCGGCTCGCCCGCGAGGTGCGGCGGAGCCGGGCGCGGCGCTCGGTGCGCGAGGCGCGGCGGCCGGCCCCGGCGAGCGGCGACACGCTCGCCGAGGTGACGAGCCGCGAGTTGCTCACCGTACTCGATGAGGAGCTGCTCGGGCTCCCGGAAGACCTCCGCGGCCCGCTCCTGCTGTGCTGCATGGAGGGGATGAGCGGCGACGAGGCGGCGGCGCAACTGGGGTGCTCGCCGAGCACGGTGAAGCGGCGGCTCCGGCAGGCCCGCGAACTGTTGCAGGCCCGGCTCACCCGCCGCGGCATCGCGCTGTCGGTTGCGGCGCTGAGCGTGCTGCTCACGCTCGGGACCGCCGCGGCGAGCGTGCCCGCGGAACTCGTCGCGGCCAGTTCGCGGGCGGCCGCCCAGATCGGTGCGGGCGCGGCGCTGTCCGCGGTTCCGGTCTCGCCCGGGGGCGTCGCACTCGCCCGCCACGACCTGTACGGCTCGGCGACGTTGAAGGCGGTCGCGGGACTGCTGGTCCTCGGCGGGCTCATCGCCTCGGGCGTCGCACTGAGCCTCATGCCCACGAACGGCGCGGCTCGGGCGGTCGAGGCGCGGCCCGGTGGGGAGGCCCCCGGGCCGGTCGCCGCGGAGCCCCGGCCGGCGGTCGTGGGCGTCCCGGTCACCGTCGAGACGTCGCTCCGCACCGGCGGCGGACAGATCCGCCAGTTCGCCTTCGACGGCGACCCGGCCACGTACTTCGCCTCGGCCGACAACCCGGCCGCGGCCGACCACTTCACCCTCCGGTTCGACAACCCGGTTCCGGTGCGGTTGGTCAGCGTTCAGACGGGCGCGCCCGACGGCGGCCGCAAGCTCGTCGCGGGCCGGCTGGAGGTCTCGACGGACGGAGCGACCTTCGAGCCGCTCGCGGCGTTCAAGGACGGCGTGGCCCGCGGGGACGCCGGCGGCCGCGAGGTCGTCGCGGTGCGGGTGGCGCCCGCGGCGCAGGGGCACCCGCTCGTGATCCGCGAGTTCGTCGTCGCGGCCCCGCAACTGGTCCCGTTCCGGCACCCGGTCGAGTTCGCGGTGGACACCACCGGTGCTCCCGAGGTGGCGGCGTGGGCCGAGCGGGTGGCGCGGACCTGCGAGCGGGCGTACCCGATGGTGTGCGACGAACTCGCGGCCGACGGGTTCCGCCCCCCGACGCTGATCCCGTTCGCGGTCCGCCGCGACGTGCGGGGCGTCGTGGCGGTGAGCGGGAGCCGGGTCACCGCATCGGCCAAGTACTTCGAGGCGAACCCGCAGGACGTGGGCGCGGTCGTGTACGCGACGGCGCTGGTCGTGCAGGGGTATCGGCGGCCGGCCCCGGGGTGGCTCGGCGACGGGATCGCCGACTACGTCCGGTTCCACAAGTTCGAGCCGGGCGCGACCGACCCGCCCGACCCCGCCACCGCCCGGCACGACCGGGGGTCGCGGGACACGGCCGCGTTCCTGGCGTTCTGCGTCCAAGCGTACAACCCCGACCTCGTGCGGCGGCTCAACGACGCCCTCCGCAGGGGGCGGTACGCCGACGACGTGTGGGTCTCGCTGACCGGTAAGTCCCTCTCCGAACTGGCCGACGAGTGGCGACGCTCGCTCCGCCGGTGACTCTTCTTCCGTCGCCGACCGCACATCTCCGGCCGCACCGGCCGGGGGCGCGGACCCTTCATCGTGTGGGGACCCGACCATGACCCGCCTGCCCCGACGCGGCCCCGCCGCGTTCACGCTCATCGAGTTGCTGGTGGTCATCGCGATCATCGCCATCCTGATCGGCCTTCTGCTCCCCGCGGTTCAGAAGGTCCGCGAGGCCGCCGCCCGCATGAAGTGCCAGAACAACCTGAAGCAGATCGGCGTCGCGCTTCACAACTACCACGACTCGCGCAATCAGTTCCCGACTGCGCGGGCGACCTTCCCCGCCAGCCTCGGTGCGGACCCCATGAACGCACCGTACGTCGGGGCGCAGTTGCCGACGTGGTACCTCGTCCAGCCGGCGGACCAGATTGGAGCCGACGAGATCGGCGGGTGGATGGTGCGCATCCTCCCCTATATTGAGCAGGGCGCAGTTCTGCAGTTGGCGATCGGGAAATCCACCTTCCCGGACATCTCGGCGGGCCTCACGACGATGGGCGGGACGCCGATCTCAATTTACCAGTGCCCGACCGCCGTCGCGCCGACCGGGGGCAGTCCCTCCTCGGATCGAATGGTTGCAGCGAGCTATGTCGGGGTGACCGGGAGCGACGAGAACGTCACCCCGACGGCTCCCCCCATCGGGATGAACGCGAACAACGGGATGTTCCCCGTGCACACCGCCGGCGGAGTAGACAAGGACATTCGGCCGCGGCGGAGCGCAACGAGCATCACCGACGGGCTCAGCAACACTGTTGCTGTCGGCGAGCGGCACGTCACGCAGCAGGGCTCGACGTGGGTCGCGGCCGACTATCACACGCTGCTGGCGTTTCCGAACCTGAATTTTGTGGGCGGCACCGGGCCTGGTGGTTCGATGACGGGCACCGCGTGCCCCGGAAGCCTGCCTGGCCGGTACGCGCAGTTCAACCCGGCCGACACGTGCAGCCAGGACCGGTTTAACAGCCCCCACCCCGGGGGCGGAAGCTGGCTGCTTGCCGATGGGAGCGTCCGCACGATTACGTATGCGGCCAACACGACCTTCCTCCCCGCAATGGTCACCGTCGACGGTGGCGAAGTCTTCACCGAGTAACTCCGCCCGCCCCGCGTCGTGCGGTTCCGGCCGCGTGCCGGAACCGCGATCGACGCGGTCCCACACCGAACACGAGGAGCGTCCATGAGCCTGCTTTTCAGTGCGTCGCGATTGAGGGCGGTCGGAGTGGCGTGCGCCGTCTCACTCCTGTCGGGGTGCGGGCCGGAGTTCACGACCGTGTCGGGCAAGGTGACATTCAAGGGCCGCCCCCTCGTTTACGGTACGGTCACGGCCATCGGGTCGGACCATGCTACCTACTACGGCACGATTCAGTTGGACGGAACCTATTCGGTGTCCGGTGTGCCCGTCGGCCCTGCCAAGTTTGCGGTCTTTAGCGCGGACCCGTACTTCGAACCGCCGGTGCCGGCGCATGTGAAGGCGCGGATCGTCGAGGCCCGTCGCGCGGCAGGCACTACGCCGCCGCCGCCGCCGCCGAAGGGGAAGTGGTTCCGCATCCCGCCGAAGTACGCCGACCCCGTCGCGTCGGGCCTGGCGGCCGACCTCGAAGGCCCGACCGCGGTGTTCGACATCCGCCTGGAATGACCGCGGCGCGGCGGTTGGGGTTGGCGCAAGCCGGGGGCGGGCGGTACAGACTGCTCCTGGCGCACCGCGAGCCCGCGGCCGCCCCGCGCCCGGAGCCCGCAATGCCCCCCGTTCGATTCAGCGTCGTCATCCCGACCCGCGAGCGGGCCGACACCCTTCGCCACGCCCTGCGGACCTGCCTCGACCAGACCTTCGACGACTACGAAGTGATCGTCTCGGATAACTGTGGGTCGCCCGCCACCCGGGCCGTCGTGGACGAGGCCGGGTCGGACAGGGTGCGGTACGTCCGCACCTCCGAGCCGGTGGCGATGAGCACCAACTGGGAGTTCGCCGTCTCCCACGCCCGCGGCGACTACGTGATCGTGATCGGGGATGACGACGGGCTGCTGCCGCACGGGCTGGCCGAACTCGACCGCCTGACCCGGGAGGGCGACGTGCCCGCGGTGCGGTGGCACGCGGCGTTCTACACCTGGCCGACCGTGGCGCTCGCCGGGCAGGGCGACTACCTCCAGGTGCCGATCGACCGGCACGTCTACACCCGCGACGGGGCCGCCACGATCCGCGACGTGGCCGCGTTCCGCACCTTCTACGGCGAACTGCCGATGGTGTACCACGGGGCCGTCCGCCGGGACGTGCTCGACGCGCTCCGGGCGCGCGTCGGGAGCGTGTTCCCGCACCCGATCCCCGACGTGTATTCCGGGTTCGCCGTCGCGCACGTCGCCGGCCGGTACCTCGTCACCACGGTGCCGATGTCCGTGTCCGGCCAGTCGCACGCCAGCAACGGGGTGGCGATCCTGTTCCACGGTGAGCGCCCGGAGGTCGCGCGCGAGTTCCGCACCCTCAACGCCAAGGACGGGCTCCGGGCCGACCCGACGGTCCCCGACCTGCCGGTGTTCCCCGAGGTGCCGGTCGCCGACACGTTCGCGTTCGCGCGGCGGGCGCTGTTCCCGGACGCGGGCGTCGGCATGGACCGCCGCTCGCTGAGCCGCGCCTGCCTGGGCGGGGTGCGAGCAGAGGACCTGCCGGCCGCCAGGGCGGAGGTCCGCCGCTCGCTGTCCGACGACCCGGAACTGCTGGCCTGGTTCGACGCCGAACTCGCCCCGGCCCCGCACGCGCCGCGGCCTCCGGTCAACTACTTCCGCCCGCCCGAACTCGGCGTCGAGGGCGCGGCGATGCACCTCGACGCGGCCGCGTTCGGCGTGTCCGACGTGGCCGGGGCCGCGCAACTGTGCGCGCGAGTTCTGAACCTCCGCGGCGGCGCGGTGCGGTACTCCCGCGACACGCCGCCGCAGGCCGTGGCGGCCCGCATTTCCCAGCTCACCACGCCGCTCGACGACGCCGGCGTGATCGCCGTCTGGCACGCGCTGGGGTGGGGGAACCTGCACGACCGGATCGCCGCGCTCCAGGCCCAGGTCGCCGCACTCGAAGGGCTGGTCGGCGGGTACCGGGGACAGGTCGCGGCCCTGGAGCGGCAGGTCGCGACCCTCCAGGGGCACGTTGCGGCACTCGAAGCGGAGGTCGCGGGGTTCCGCCACCGGCTCGGTTCCCTGGGCGCAGAAGCCGCGGCGCTGCGGGGGGACGCGGCCGCCCTGCGGGCCGAGAAGACCGGGCTCGTCGCCGAGTGCGCCGAGCGCGAGGCGGTCATTCACCGGCTCGCGGCCCAACTGGCGGAACTCGACCGGCGGCTCGCCGGCGAGCGGCGGTGGTCGCTGAAGCGGCCCCTGCGGCTCGCCCGCCGGGTACTGGGCCGGCTCAAGCGAGTCGCCGCAGGTACGCCGACGGCCAGTGCGTGACGCGGTCGGTGATCCGCCCCTCGTTGAACACGAACCCGGGCTCCTCCAGGGCGAACGCGGGGTTCGCCGCGGCGAACTCCCGGGCCGCTTCCGACGGGTTGTCCCACTCCCACCCGGGCTTCGACCCGGGCCGCCCGGCGACCGCGCCCATGATGCCGTCGGTCGCCACGATGTACGACCCCGGGCCGACGAGCGGGGCGTACGCCTCCAGTTCCGCTCGGACGTGCGCCTTGGTGTGGCACGAGTCGAGGAGCACCAGGACCCGCTCGCCCGGGCGGATCATGCCCCGCACCCGGTCCACCGTCGCAGCGTCCGTCGAACTCCCTTCGACCAGGGTGACGTACCCGGCCAGCGGGTGCGCCTCGATCGCGGCGCGGTTGTGCGGGCGGATCTCGACGTCGATCCCGATCACCCGCCCGCGGTCCGTCGCCTTGCACAGGCTCGCGTAGTAGATGAGCGACCCGCCGTGCGCCACCCCGGTCTCGACGATCACGTCGGGCCGCACCCGGTGGATCACCTCCTGCACGCGGACCATGTCCTCGGGCAACTGGATGATCGGCCGCCCGAGCCAGGTGAACCCGTAGGTGTACCGCTGGGTCCAGCCGACGGTCACCCAGTGCTCGGAGATGAGCCGGAACGAGTCCGGCGAGTCGAGCGGGTGCTCGCGGGTGCCGGCCGCCGTGTGCTCCGTGACCGTTCCCGCGTCCGTGTCGATCACCAGCCGCATGGGTCGCCTCCGCCAAGGGCGGAGAGATCGACGACCTCGGCGGCCGACCCCAGCCCGGCCAAAGTGTCGGCGACCTCCGCCACGTAATTCGGGTTGAACACCAGCACCGCTCGCGCACGCACCGCCGCCGCGGGGGGCACGATCGGGTGCCCGGTGCCGGGGACGAACCGCCCCTGCTTCGCCGGGTTCACGTCGACCACCCCCGCGAGCCGCTCGGCCGCCGGGTCGGCGAGGTTGGCGAACGTCACGCCCTTGGCCCCGGCCCCCCAGGCGTACACCGGCCCGTCGGCCCGCCGCGACTCGACCGCCGCGCGCCACGCGGTCGCCTGCGCACGCTCCGTCGCGCCGAACGCCGCGGCCAGTTCGTCCGTGCGAACCACCGGGGGCGGGGCGCCTTCGCCACACGAGGTCGCCTCGGCCCAGAGGTACTGCCCGCCGAAGACGTGCCGCACCCCCGTGACCCCGAACCCGGCACGGGTCAGTGCCCGGCCCAGGCTGTGGGCGGTGAACAGCGAGCAGTGCTCGTAGAACAGATCCCAGGTGACGCGGCCGCGGAGGATCCACTCGGCGCACGGGGTCTCGAAGAACACCCGCGTCGAGCCCGACGCGCCGACCCCGGCCCGCACCGTTCGGAGCAGGGCGAGCGGGTCCGGCACGTGCTCGATGACGTGCCGGCACACGACGGCATCGGCCGGCACCGCGGTCCCGGGGCCGTAGAAGTCGCGGTCGAACCGGGCGCGGCCGTCGGGCGACTCGGGCAGGCCGGCGTAGGCCGGGTCGTACCCGACGGCGGTGCTGGCGTTACCCTGGTGCGCGAGCAGTTTCCGCAGGAACCCGCCCTGGCCGCAACCCACCTCGACGATCCGGCCGCCGCGGACCCCGGCCGCCGTCACGAGGTGGTCGACCAGCGAGTCGATGTGCGCGGTGAACGCGGGCGAGTGGTCTTGGCTGTTCTCGTACCCCGGGCCGTAGCTCACGCGGGCCGGGTCGAACGCCGCGTTGAACACGAACCCGCACTCCCCGCACGCTCGCATCTCCAGGTCGCCGCGCGCGATGCCGCGGGCCGCGGCGGCGGACGCGAACGGCAGGTTCTGGTGGACCGGCACCCCGGCGCGGCGGAGGAACGCCTCCCCGGCGGGGGCGTCGCATACCGGACACGTGTCACGCGGCACGGGCACCCCTCCACCAGTTCACCGTGTCCCGCACCCCGGTCGCGAGATCGACGCTCGGCGACCACCCGGTGGCGGTCCGCAATCGCGACACGTCGGCCACGATCATCGGCGGCTCACTCGCGGGCGTCGGGCGCTCGCCGAGCATCACCAGTTCGGGCCGCCCGCACGCACGGGCGACTTCGCCAATCACCTCGCGCACCGCGATCGGTTCGCAGGACCCGATGTTTACCTCGCCCGTGAGTCCGACCGCCGCGAGAGACACCAGAGCCGCCGCGGCGTCGTCCACGTGCAGGAAGTCGCGGACCTGCGTTCCGGCGGTGCAGGGCACGGGTCGACCCGCGAGCAGCGAGCGAGCGACGCTCGGCACGAGGCGGGCGGGGTGCTCACCGGGACCGTAGAGCCAGAACAGCCGCGCCCACGCCACCGACACGCCGCGCTCCCGGCCGAGCGACCCGGCCCAGTGCGACAGCGACAGCTTGCACCGGCCGTATGTCGTGCCGGGTCGAGTCGGCGTCTCGTTCTCGCGGCACACGCCCGCCGCGGCCCAGTCGTATTCCGCGCACGTCCCGGCGATCACGGCCCGTGTCCCGCCGCACTGGGCGAACGCCCGCAGCAACTCTTGCGACGCTGCCACCCAGCGGTGGTTCTCGGGAGATTCCCAGTACACGCCGGGCGTCGCCACCCACGCCAGGTGGAGCAGGTGCGTCGGCCGCACGGCCTCGACCAGTCGTGTCGCCGCTCCGGGTGCGAGCAGGTCGCACCGGTGAAACGCGATGCCCGGTGCGAGCGGCCGGCCTGCGGTCCGCGCCGCGGCGTGAACCTCGAACGCGCCCGCCGCGAGCCGCACGCACGGCGTCCCGATGAACCCGGTCGCGCCGGTGACGAGCAACCGGTTCACGCGAGCGCCTCCCACGTCAGGTCGCGCGGCGCGATCACGCGCTCCGAACACGCGGGCCATTCGATCGCCAGCGCCGGGTCGTCCCACCGTGCGCCGCGGGCTGCGGTGGGAACGTGCGGGGTGGACATCTGGTAGAACAACTCGGTGCCGGCGGTAAGCGTCTGGAACCCGTGGGCGCACCCGGCCGGGACGTACACCGCACGGCGGTTCGCGGCGGTGATCTCGACGGCCACCCACGTCCGGTAACTCGGCGAGCCCGGCCGCAGGTCGGCGACCACGTCGTAGGCCGCGCCGGCGGTGCAGCGGACGAGCTTCACTTCCGCGTGCGGCTCGGCCTGCCAGTGCATCCCGCGGAGCGTCCCGGCGCGGGCGTTGTACGACACGTTGCACTGCACCCAGTCGCCGCACAGGCCGGCGGCGGTGAACTCGTCGCGGCAGAACGTGCGGGCGAACAGCCCGCGGTAGTCGGCCCGCGGCTCGACCTCGACGACGACCACGCCCGGCAGTGCTGTGGGGGTGAAGCGCACGGCGGTCACGCCACCCGGGGGAGCGGCACCGGGACGATGAACCGGCCGCCGCGGCTCCGGTACTCGGCCTGCTGCGCGAGGATCTCGTCCGCGAAGTTCCACGTGAGCAGCAGCGTGTACTCGGGCATCTCGTCCAGTAGTCGGTCCGGCGCGGAGATCCGCAGCCCGGTGCCGGGGGTGTACTTGCCCTGCTTCGCGGTGCTGCGGTCCACCACGAAGTCGAGCGTTTCCGAGCCGATGCCGCAGTAGTTGAGGAGCGTGCTCCCCTTGGCCGACGCGCCGTACGCGGCGATCCGCTTGCCGCCGGCCTTTAATGTGGCCAGCAGGTCACGCAGGGCGCTCCGCACCTGCGCGACGCGCTCGGCGAACGCCCGGTACGGTGCAAGGGTCGCGACCCCCCACGCCGCCTCCTCGGCGAGCAGGGCGGCGACCCGCGTGGACGCGGCGCGCGGCGATTCGGCCGGGGCCGCGAACAGCCGCAGCGTGCCGCCGTGGATGGCGACCCGCTCGGCGTCGCGGACCGCCAGCCCGTGCCGGCGGAACAGCGCGTCCAGGGCCGTGAGCGAGAAGTAGCAGAGGTGCTCGTGGTAGATGGTGTCGAACTCGCAGTGGTCGAGCATGTCCTTGACGTACGGCACCTCGACGACCGCCACCCCGGTCGGCTTGAGCAGCGTGCGGATGCCCTCGGCGAACCCGTTCAGGTCCGGCACGTGCGCGAGTACGTTGTGCGCGTGGAACACGTCGGCCCGCAGCCAGTCGGCCGCGAGGTGGCGGGCGTAGTCGCGGGTGAAGAACTCGGTGTGCGTCGGGACGCCGTGCCGCTCGACCGCGACCCGGGCCACGTTCCGCGCCGGTTCGACGCCGAGCACCGGCACCCCGGCCGCGAGGTAGTTCCGCAGCAGGTAGCCGTCGTTGCTCGCCGCCTCGACGACGAAGCTCCCCGGCCCGAGGCGCTCGGTGCGGATGAGCCGCGCGGCCAGGTCCGCGGCGTGCCGGAGCATCGTGTCGGAGAACGACGAGAAGTAGACGTAGTCGCGGAACAGCGCGTCCGGCGGCACCTCGGCGGTGATCTGCACGAGCGAGCAGCAGGGGCAGACCGCGAGGTCGAGCGGGAACGTCGGCTCCGGGGCCCCCAGCTCGTCGGCCGCCCGCAGGGCGTTGGCGAGTGGGGTGGTGCCGAGCGACAGGACGGGGGCGAGCGGCGCCGCCCCGCACGACCGGCAGGCGGGGGTGGTCACGCGGCGGCCCTCGGTGCGGTCAGGAACGAGGAGTACCACGCGACCGTTCGCCGCAGCCCTTCCTCCAGCGTGAACAGGGGCCGCCACCCGAGCCGCGAGCGGGCCTTGGCCGCGCTCAGGCTCTGGTGCGTGATCTCGTTGCTCGCCTCGTTCCGCACGTCCGGGGTCAGCCGCGACCCGAGCAGGCCGAGGAGCGTGCGGACGAGTTCGAGGACGGTCACCTGTGTCTCGTTCGAGAAGTTGAACGCCTCGCCGCGGAGCGTGGGGTCGGCGGCGAGCTTCTCCGCCAGCATCAGGTACGCCGCCGCGCCGTCCTCGACGTAGAAGTAGTCGCGGACGTGCGACCCGTCGGACCGGATCACGGGCCGCTCGCCCCGCATGACCGAGCGGACCGTTCCCGGCACGATCCGGTTCCAGTTCAGGTCGCCGGGGCCGTAGAAGTTCCCGCACCGGGTGATCGCCACCGGGAGGCCGTACGTGTGCGCGTAGCTCTGGGCGATCAGGTCCGCGCACGACTTGCTGACGTCGTACGGGTGCCGGCCGCGGAGCGGGGTCGATTCGTCGTAGGGCAGCACCTCGGCGTCGCCGTACGCCTTGTCGGACGACGCGAGGACGATCTGCTTCGCCTTCGGGCTGCGGCGGCACGCCTCCAGCACCGCCCACGTCCCGGCGACGTTGCTCTCGAACGTGGCGACCGGGTTGCGGTTCGCGACCGGCACCAGCGTCTGCGCCGCGAGGTGGACGACGGTGTCGATCTCGAACTCGCCGAGCACCCGCTCCAGCACCGGCTGGTCGCGGACGTCGCCGCGGACGGTCTTCACCTGTTGGAGCATCCCGCTCTGAACCAGCTCGCACTCGGGCACCCAGTCCCGGACGAGGCACACGACGTCCGCCCCGGCCCGGAGCAGCCGACGAACGACCGCCCCGCCGACCAACCCGGTCGCCCCGGTCACCAGGGTGGGGCGGTCCCGCCAGAACCCGTTCGTCATGCGCTGGCCCTCCACGGCGCGCGGCCGTCCTGCCACAGGGCTTCGAGTTGCCGCTTGTCGCGGAGCGTGTCCATGCACTGCCAGAACTTGTCGTGCCGGTACGCGGCGAGTTGGTTCTCGGCCACGAGCCGCGGCAGCACGTCGTTCTCGAAGCTCTCGCCGTCGCCCCCGATCAGGTCGAGGACGGCCGGTTCGAGCACGAAGAACCCGCCGTTGATCCACCCCTCGCCGGTCTGCGGCTTCTCCGTGAACGCGCTCACGAGGTCGCCGTCGAACTCGAGCCCGCCGAACCGCGCCGGCGGCCGCACCGCGGTGACCGTCGCGAGCTTACCGGTCTGGCGGTGGAACCGCAGCAGCGCCTGAACGTCCACGTCGCTCACGCCGTCGCCGTAGGTCAGCATGAACGTGCCGCCGCGGACCCAGTCGGCCACCCGGCGGACGCGGCCGCCGGTGTTGGTTTCGAGCCCGGTGTCGATGAGGTGGACGGTCCAGTCGGCCCCGGCGGCCTCGTGGTGGGTGACGTCGCCGCGGGCCAGGTTGACCGACAGGCTGCCGGTGAGTGCGCGGTACTCGACGAAGTAACGCTTGACCACCTCGCTCTTGTACCCCAAGGCGACCACGAACTCGGTCACCCAGTGGGCGGCGTAGTGGCTCATGATGTGCCACAGGATCGGGCGGCCGCCGATCTCGACCATCGGCTTGGGCCGGACCTCCGTCTCCTCTGCGAGCCGGGTGCCGAGCCCCCCGGCGAGAATGACAGCGCGCATGGTGTCCGCCGTCCGTGACGGAGAGTGGTAACGGGTAAGTGATCGGTCGTGACCGTCACAAGACTTTACCCCGCTCGCCGCGGCCCTCGCAAGCCGACTTCCGGTGCGCCCGGGCGGGCACCGGGCCGGTGGCCACTCGGTCGTCGCGGCCCACAGCCTCAGCCGGTGAACTGGCGGAAGAGGAGCGTGAGGCCGGCGAGCAGCGAGAGGATCACGCCGACGCCCGCGGCCGACATAGCTCGTTCGGTCGGCCGGTCGGCCCGGAGCCACGGCCCGAACACGTGCGTCAGCACCGGCATCACCAGGAACTGGAGGATCAGTACGCTCACGGCGTTGCCGATCAGCATCGACACGGCCAACCCCAGCGGCCCGGTGACCGTCCCGAGTGTGAGCGTCAGGATGATGACTGTCGGGTACAGCCCGAGCAGGACCGTCAGCACCATCTTCCACCCGGGCGGGCCACCCTTCGGACCGGTGAACCACGCTCCGAACCCGGTCGCCAGCGTCTCCTGCCGGAACGTGCCGACTTCCGCACCGACCTTCGCGACCCAGGCGGCCCGAACCGGCGCGTCGAGCCAACCCTGCATAGTCGCCGCGTTTTCGAAGTGGAGGACGACGACCCACTCGGTCCCCCCGGGTTCCCCCGGCGGGTACACCTCGGTCGCCTGGTACCCGGGGAACTGCTCGGCGACCCGCGTCAGCTCCTCTTCGAGCGCGAGGAACCGCTCCGCGGCGGCGTGCGGCACCTGGTGGACGATCACTGACGTGGCGCGCGAGACGCGGACGGGCATCGGCGGCCTCCACAATGGTCAAGGGGGGCAGGGCGTCATGCAATCTAGATCTTGTCCGCCGGAGAACCTCCGACCCATGTCTCCTCCAGGTACCAGCAAGTTCGGAGTTCGGATCATGAGCCATTCACGGAGGCTTGGCGACGAAAGAGGATCTGGAAAAGAAATCTTGTCCGACGCGGCAAGTCGTTTAATGACAGTTACTTGGATCGTTGGCCGGGATGGTGCATCGCGAGAATTCTTCTCGACCCCTTGGCGTCTGCTTCTCACTCGCCTAACATTCAGTTTCACACCGAACGGCGGTTGTTTTTGCCCGGAGCTTTCCAGGCACCAGTAATGCGCCCTGCAGCGTGAAGTTGCACGATGGGACCGCGGTTTTTGACAGAGCGTTGGACGTGATCTCGGACTTTGGTTCGAGCCAGAGTGTTGTTAGTATGCACTCGAAATCCACGGCCAACGCCTGAGGAAGACCGAGGCGAAAAGAATCCTGGGGCCGGGTTGACAGCTCAAGCCGGCCCTCCTAAGATTCCGATACCAAAGGACGCAACGCCTGACTCGAAAAGGGGTTAG